>CALRME020000306.1:0-4695 GCA_943369045.1 Sphingobacterium thalpophilum | reverse complement strand
CCGAGATGGTCGGGTACTCCAGTTGCTCGCGCGCGTGCAGTACGCGGCGCTTGAGCGATGCGTGCGAGTAATCGCGGAAGTCCTGGCTGTAGCGCAGGTAGATCGCCTCGATCAGCAGCCGCAGTTCAATCTCGGTCTCGTCGTGTTGCATTGCGAAGGGTCCACGCCGGCTCAGGCACGCTCCAGCTTGGGCATCCAAACGCGGATCAGGGAAAACAGCCGCTCGAGCTCGATCGGCTTGGCCAGGTAGTCGTTGGCGCCGGCCGCCAGGCAGCGCTCCTGGTCGTCCTTCATGGCCTTGGCCGTGACGGCGATGATGGGCAGGCGCTTCCATGCGGGGTTCTTGCGGATCTCGCGCATGGCGGTGTAGCCGTCCATCTCCGGCATCATGATGTCCATCAGCACCAGGTCGACGTCGGGCAGCTGCGCAAGTTTGTCCAGTGCTTCGCGGCCGTTGCGGGCAATCTCCACGCCTGCTCCCTTGTGCTCCAGTGCGCTGGTGAGCGCGAAGATGTTGCGCACATCGTCGTCCACCAGCAGGATGCGGCGGCCCTCGAACAGCTTGTCGCGGTTGCGGGCCACGCGCAGCATCTTCTGCCGCTCGCTGGACAGGTCGCTCTCCACCTTGTGCAGGAACAGTGTGACCTCGTCGAGCAGGCGCTCGGGCGAGCGCGCGCCCTTGATGATGATGGAGCGTGAATAGCGCATCAGGTCGGCTTCCTCGTCTCGCGTGAGGTTGCGGCCGGTGTAGACAATCACCGGCGGGAATGACTGGATGTCCTCTTCAGCCATGCGGCGCAGCAATTCGTTGCCCGTCATGTCCGGCAGCTTCAGGTCGATCACCATGCAATCGAACACGCTGGCGCGCAGCTGCTCCAGTGCCTTCGTGCCTTCGCCCACGGCCACGATCTCGATGTCGTCGTCGCCGATCAGCCGGCCTATGCTTTCGCGCTGCAGGTCGTCGTCTTCCACCACCAGCACCCGCTTGACCTTCTGCGACAGCTTGGCTTCCAGCCGGGCGAACACCTCGCGCAGCTGTTCGCGGCTGGTGGGCTTGGTGGCATAGCCGATGGCGCCCATCTGCAGTGCGGCTTCCGAAAGGTCTTCTACCGAAATCACGTGCACAGGGATGTGCCGTGTGCGTGGGTTGTCCTTGACATGCTGCAGAACGGCCAGGCCCGACTCGCCGGGCAGGCGCATGTCCAGCAGCATCGCGCTCGGTATGTGCTGCTCGGCCAGTTCAACGGCTTCGTCGGAATGGTGGGCCACCAGGCAGCTGTAGCCCAGTTCGTGCGCCAGGTCGTAAAGGATTCTTGCAAACTGCGGCTCGTCTTCGACCACCAGCACGCGGCGCTGCTGCGGCGCCAGCGGCTCGTTGCGGTCGTCGGCAAATGACACCGGGCGCGGCTCACGCGCGGCTGGCGCTGCGGGTATGGCCGGTGAAGGCGGCGGCGTGAAAGCCGCAGGGGCCGATGCCTGTGGTGCCTGGTATTGCATGGGCAGCACCAGCGTGAACGTGCTGCCCTGACCCGCCTCGCTGCTGACGCTGATGGCGCCGCCCAGCAGCCCCGCCAGGTCGCGGGATATGGACAACCCCAGGCCAGTGCCGCCGTATTTGCGGCTGGTCGTGCCGTCAGCCTGCCGGAAGGCCTCGAAAATCAGGCCATGCTGGCGCGGGTCTATGCCAATGCCCGAGTCCTGCACGGCAAACGAAATGGCGTCCTCGCCACGCTTGGCGACGGTCAGGGTGACCTTGCCCTTGTCGGTGAACTTGACCGCGTTGGACAGCAGGTTCTTCAAGATCTGCTCGACCCGCTGGCGGTCGGTGTAGAGGCTGGCGGGCAGGCCGGGCTCAAGCTTCAGCTCAAAGCCCAGCTTGCGGCTGGTGGCCAGGGGTTCAAAGGTGCGCTTGAGCGTCTCGGTCAATGCCGCCACGCTGGTCACCTCGGCATGCACGTCCAGCTTGCCTGCCTCCACCTTGGAGATGTCCAGGATGTCGTTGATCAGGTTCAGCAGGTCGTTGCCGGCCGAGTAGATCGATTCGGCAAACTTGACCTGCTCGGCATCGAGGTTTTCTTTGGGGTTGTCGGCCAGCAGGCGCGCCAGGATCAGCGAGCTGTTCAGGGGCGTGCGCAGCTCGTGCGACATGTTGGCCAGGAACTCCGATTTGTAGCGGCTGGCGCGCTCCAGTTCGCCGGCGCGTTGCTCCAGTTCGGCCTGGGCCAGGGCCAGCGCGTCGTTCTTCTGGTCAAGCGAATCGCGTTGCTCCGACAGCTGCACATTGGTCTGCTCCAGCTCGGCCTGCTGGCTTTCCAGGTGCGCCTGCGATTCCTTTAGCGCACGCGACTGCTCTTCCAGTTCCTCATTGGCGGTGCGCAGCTCTTCCTGCTGCACCTGGAGCTCCTCGTTGAGCTGCTGCGTTTCCTCAAGGGAGTCCTGCAGACGGCGCCGGTAAATGGCGGCTTCCAGAGAGGCACCCAGGTTGGCGCCCACCATTTGCAGGAGCTCGGCATCGCGCTCCGCCAACGGCCGCAGGAAGCCCAGCTCGATCACGCCGTTGACCTGGCTGTCATTGAACACCGGCGACACGATCACGCTCCTGGGCGCGCCCCGGCCCAGGCCCGATGTGACCTGGATGTAGTCGTCAGGCACTTCGTCCAGGCGGATCTGGCGCGAGTTGGAAGCGGCTTCGGCCACCACACTGTCGCTGCCGGTAAAGCTGCGTCCCGGCGTGGATGCGTCCTGCGTGAAGCCCCAGGATGCGACGCGCTCGAGCTGGCCGCTGGCGCCTTGCTGCACGTAAAGGGCGCCCACCACGCTGCCCAGGTAGCGCGACAACTGCTCCAGCGCGTTGTGCCCCAGCACCGACAGGTCCAGCTTGCCAGCCGTGCTCTCGGCGAGCAGCCGTTGCCCGTCGCGCAACCAGGCCTGCGAGAGCAGGCCCGCCGCATGCTCTTCCTGGCGCGCCATGGCCTCATTGAAGGTGTTCGAAAGCGTTGTCAGGTCGCGCTTGCCGCGCCAGGCCAGCAGGCCGCCGACCGACAGCATGAAGATCACGAAAGCCGAGACGGTAAGCACGGCGTTGCGGTTGACCGTTGCGGTGCGTTCGGCGCGCAGGCCCTGCTCCGTGGCCACCAGCTGGTCGTACTGCTCGCGCACCGCGTCCTTGATCTGCTTGCCGCGGCCCACGGCGGCGACCTGGTAAGTGGCATCGGCGCGCTTGCGTTCGATGTTGGCCTGCGCCACGGCCAGCCAGTCGGCCTGCAGCTTCTGGATCACCTTGAGGCGGTCAACCTGGACCGGGTTGTCGGCCACCAGCCGCGTGAGCTGGTCCATCTCCGAGGTGAGGCTTGCCTTGAGGGCCTCGTGGTCTTCCAGATAGCGCTCGTCGCCGCCCAGCATGAAGCCGCGCGCGCCGCTTTCCAGATTCAGGTCCACCTTCTGCGCGGAATAGGCCTTGGCCAGCACCTGGTCGGTGTGCTCGACCCAGCGCATGGCGTCCAGCAGGTAGAAGATCAGGACGATGAACAGCCCGGCGCTCAGGATCCCGAGACCGAGCGGCAGGGCAACGTTGCGCGAGAGGATGCGGCGGAAATTCTCGGAATCGATGCTCGTAACGGTGGGCATGGCGCGTGTTCTGGCTCAGCGGGGAATCGCAGTTTGCCCGAAAGACCCGCACAAAAAGCACCCTGAAACACCGCCCCGAAAGGCTTGGCCCGACGTCCTACATCGCGTGTGGGAGCCGTCCTACAGGGCCGTGGCTCGTCAAGCGAAAGTTACTGCGCCAGTGCCTGATCCCAACACCGCAGCAACGCCGGCTGCTCCTGCGGGAAATCGCCCACCAGCGACGCCGGCGGCACGGTTATGCGGCCTTTCTTGAACTTCATCTTCACGACGATTTCGGCACTCGGCTGGCCGCCCACACTGAAGCTGTGGACGAACCAGGCATGACGTGCATCGGCCCACGCAATGCGCGTCTCGACCCTCACCCGGTTGAACAGCCTGACTGGCCGCATGAAGCGCGCCATCTGGGCCGCGTTGACGAAGCTCAGGCCGCCACCGAGCATCTGCGAGAGCAGCGGCGTCTTGATGAGGAAGTCAAACTGCGCGGATTCGGCCAGCTGGAAGTACTGGTCGCTCTTGAGCGTCATGAAGCCCGTGTCAAACGGCGTGACGCGGAACCAGGCGACGGCGCCCGATTGCGCAGGCAGGCTGTTCCAGCGGAACATCGCCATCAGGATGGTCACCAGGTTTCGGATCAGTCCGGACACGTGAGGCCTTTCTCTGTGTAACGGCCGAGCTTACCGGGCCCATCGCCCTTCACGCGTCACCCAGGGCGCACCTGCCGTTCCGTGCCGGCTGCTGCTGGGGTATAAAACCCGCATGCATGCCCGATTGACCCGCCCCCCTGGATACGTGCGGGTCGACGTGGGCGGGCCCGCGGACCTGGGCCAGCTGCTGCGTGTCATCAAGTCGCTGGCGGCCGAGACCCTGAGCCATGGCGACACGCTGGCGCTGGTCAGCCTGATGCGCGTGGAAGGCGAGCTGAGCTTTACCGGGCAGTTCGTGATCGGCGAGTACGTGGCGCAGCACATGGGCCACCTGCGCAAGCTCGCCTCCGCCGTGCCCACAGAGCGCATCACCCGGACCAGCGAGAAGGTGGCGCGCGCGCAGGGCGTGCAGCTGAGTGTCTTT
>CALRME020000305.1:0-4708 GCA_943369045.1 Sphingobacterium thalpophilum | reverse complement strand
CGGCCTTCTCCACGGCCCGCACCAGCAGGTAGTGCGCGCTGGACCCCTTCTGCAGGGCGATCTTTTTGCCCTTGAGGTCGCCGAGCTTTTTCAGCGGCGAGTCGTTCAGGACCAGGATGGCCGAGCTGTCGGGCTTGGGTGGCTCGGCGCCCACGTACAGCAGGTCCTTGCCGGCCGACTGCGCGAACACCGGCGGCGAATCGCCCGTCAGGCCGAACTCCAGGCTGCCGACGGCCAGCGCCTCCAGCAGCTGCGGGCCGGCGGGGAACTCGATCCACTGGACCCTGGCATTGGGGAAGCGCTTCTCCAGCGTGCCCTGCTGCTTGATGATGACCAGGTTGACGGCGGACTTCTGGTAGCCGATGCGCAACTCCTTGAGCGCAGGGTATGCCTGGGCGGGCTGCGCAGAGGCGCCGACGCCCCAAACGGCCGCCGTCGTTGCCAGGATCTGGAGGATGCGGCGGCGGTTCACAGGGCAGCCTTCCACGACGCTTCCTTGACCGAGATGGCCTTGGGAATGAGCTTGAGCTCGGTGAAGGTGTCGGCGATCTTCTGCTGCCGTGCGATCACGTCATCGGACAAGGGCTGCACGTTGAATTCGTAGCGGCGCAGGCTCAGCTCGGTCACGTCCACCGCCAGGCCCTGCAGCGGCGCGATCAGCTCGGCTGCCTGGCGCAGGTTGGCCTTGAGCCACTTGCCCTTTTCGACCGAGTCCTCGAACACGGCGCGGATGACCTGGGGATTCTTCTCGGTGAAACCGCGCTCGGCCAGGTAGTACTGGTGGTTGTCGGCCACACCGGTGGCATCAGCCAGGATGCGGGCGCCGATCTGCTTTTCAGCGGCGGCGGTGAACGGGTCCCAGATCACCCAGGCGTCCACGTTCCTGCTCTCGAAGGCGGCACGGGCATCGGCGGGCGCCAGGTACACGGGCGTGATGTCCGACAGCTTCAGGCCGTTCTTCTCCAGCAGCTTGACCAGCAGGTAGTGCACATTGCTGCCCTTGTTGAGGGCGACCTTCTTGCCCTTGAGTTCGGCGACCGACTTGATCGCCGAGTCTTTGGGCACCACGATGGCTTCGGCCTTGGGCGCCGCCGGGTCGTGGCCGATGTAATAGAACTTCGCGCCCGCGGCCTGGGCAAAGATGGGCGGGGCTTCACCGACAAAGCCGATGTCCACCGAGCCCACGTTCAGGCCTTCGAGCAGCTGCGGGCCGGCCGGGAACTCAACCCACTTCACGCCAAAGCCCAAGGGGGCCAGCTTCTTTTCCAGGCTGCCCTGGGCCTTTTGCAGCACCAGCAGGCTGGCGCCCTTCTGGAAGCCGATGCGCAGATCCTTGCCTTGGGCCTTGGCGATGGGCACCAGCAGCACGCTGGTGAAGACAAGCGCTGCCAGCCAGCGCAGCGAACGGAATGAAGTCATGAAAAAGTCCTTTGAAAGAAATGCGCAGGCAAAGCCGGTCCCGGCCGCCTGCACAGGCGGTTTGTCTGAAAACGGGGATGAAGAAAGAAGCGCAGGCGCCGTCAGACGCTACATCGCACCTGCGCAAACGGCACGGAAGCGAAACTGGCTGTCACCGGCAAACGAAGACCTTCGGCGAACAGCGTGGCCACGGCCTCATCGAGCCGGTCGGCAATGTCCGCCCCGATTTGGTGGGCCCCCTCTGGCGTGAGGGTGACCTGCGAATCGGTGGCGTAGACGCCCGGCAGGATCTGCCGGGCCGACAGCGACTGCAGAACCGGCCGCAGCGCGTAGTCCAGCGCCAGCATGTGGTTGGGGCTGCCGCCGGTGGCGAGCGGCAGCACCGTCTTGTTCTTGAAGGCGGTCTGCGGCAGCAAGTCCAGGAAGACCTTGAGCACGCCGCTGTAAGCCGCCTTGTAGACCGGCGTGGCCACCACGATGGCACGGGCCCGCGCCACCTGGTCGATGGCCGCGGCGATGCTCCGGTGGGCGGCATCGCCCAGCAGCAGCGCCTGCGGCGACAGGTCGCGGATGTGAAGCCGCTCGATGCTGGCGCCGCGCAACGCCAGGCGCTGGCTCACCGAGTCGAGCAAGGCCGCCGAGCGCGAACGCTCCGAGGGGCTGCCTGCAATCAGCAAAACGGTCATCAGTTCTCCCTGATTTTGTGTGTGACGGCCGTGTTGCTTACTTCTTGGTGTAGATCTGGTCGAAGCTGCCACCGTCGGCGAAGTGCTCCTTGTCGGCCTTGGCCCAGCCGCCAAAAGCCTGGTCGATGGTGAACAGGTTGACCTTGGCGAATTGTTTGGCGTACTTGGCCTGGGCCTTGGCCGAGACGGCCGGGCGGTAGAAGTTGCGGCCGGCGATGTCCTGGCCTTCCTCGGAGTACAGATATTTGAGGTATTCCTCGGCCACGGCGCGGGTGCCCTTCTTGTCGACGTTCTTGTCGACCACGGCCACGGCGGGCTCGGCCAGGATGCTCAGGGGCGGCACGACGATGTCGAACTTGCTGCCGAACTCCTTTTCCAGCAGATAGGCCTCGTTTTCCCACGCAATCAGCACGTCACCCTGGGCGCGCTGGGCGAAGGTGATGGTGGAGCCGCGGGCGCCAGTGTCCAGGATTGGCACGTTTCCGTACAGCTTCGCGACGAACTCCTTGGCCTTGGCATCACCGCCGTACTTGCGCTTGGCGAACTCCCACGCGGCCAGGTAATTCCAGCGCGCGCCACCAGACGTCTTGGGGTTGGGCGTGATCACGCTGACGCCAGGCTTGGCCAGGTCATCCCAGTCCTTGATGCCTTTGGGGTTGCCCTGGCGCACGGCGAACACGATGGTCGAGTTGTAGGGCGAGGCGTTGTGCGGCAGCTTCTTTTGCCAGTCGGGCGAGAGCCAGCCACCGTTTTTCACAAGCGCGTCGGTGTCGCCGGCCAGTGCCAGGGTGGCCACGTCGGCGTCCAGACCGTCGATGATGGAGCGGGCCTGCTTGCCCGAGCCGCCGTGCGACTGCTTGATCGTCACGTCCTGGCCAGTCTTGCCCTTCCAGTACCTGGCGAAGGCCTGATTGAAGTCCACGTACAGTTCGCGCGTCGGGTCGTAGGAGACGTTGAGCAGCGTGACCGACTGGGCAAACGACGGCAGGGCCGTCAGGGTCAAGGCGCTCGCCAGGGCTGCGGCCAGGGGAATCTTGATAAAGTCGCGGCGAAGGTTCATGAGGTTCTCGTGATGGGTTAGGAATCGATGAAACGGATTCTGGGAGCCCACCCTCAAAACTGGAACCAATATGTTTTCAGTTCTTTATTCCAAAATCATCCATAGAGGCCCCACATGGCACGCACCGTCAACTGCATCAAGCTCGGCAAGGAAGCCGAAGGGCTGGACTTTCCGCCCTATCCCGGCGAACTGGGCAAACGCATCTGGGAGAGCGTGAGCAAGGAAGCCTGGGCCGCCTGGCTCAAGCAGCAAACCATGCTGGTCAATGAGAACCGGCTCAACCTGGCCGACCTGCGCGCCCGCCAATACCTCGCCCGCCAGATGGAAAACCATTTCTTCGGTACCGGCGCCGACGTGGCCCAGGGCTACGTACCACCGACCCCTTAAGGCTCTGCAGTGGCCGCACCGGCCCATTGGCGGGTTCTTGAAACCGGTTTCGGTAGCGGCCTGCACTTCCTGCAAGCCTGGCGCGACTGGAAAGACGACGCACAGCGGCCGGGGATGCTGCACTACGTGGGCATCGAAGCCGGTCCGCCCGGCGCTGCGTTGGCCGACTGCACGCTTCCTGCCAGCCTGGCCCCTCTGGCGCAGCAACTGGCCGACCAGTGGATTGGCCTGACTCCCGGCTTTCACCGGCTGGCGTTCGAACAGGGCCGGGTACTGCTGACCGTGTGCGTGGGCGAAGCAAGGGCCATGCTGCGCGAGCTGGACTTTGCCGCGGACACCGTGCGCGTTAGTGCCGGTGGCCTGGACCTTTCGATGCTCAAGCAGCTGGCGCGGCTTTCGCGGCGTGGCACGCGGTTGACGATCCACGGCGGGACGCCTGCGAGTCTTGCAGGCCTGGCGCAATGCGGCTTCGAGCCCACGGCCGCCGAGTCCCTCCCGATCACCGAGGCCGTGTTTGCACCCTCATGGGAGCCGCGCAATGCGCGCAAGCCGCATCCCGTGGCCGTGGGCCGTTGCCTCGTCGTGGGCAGCGGTCTTGCCGGTGCCGCAGCTGCCAGCAGCCTGGCGCGGCGCGGCTGGCAGGTGACGGTGCTGGACGCTGCACATGCGCCCGCCGGCGGCGCTTCCGGGTTGCCCGCAGGCCTGCTGGCGCCGCACGTTTCCCCCGACGACGCACTGCTCTCGCGCCTGTCGCGCTGTGGCGTACGCATGACCCTGCAGCAATGCCGTGCGCTGCTACAGGACGGCCACGACTGGCACGAATCCGGTGTGCTCGAGCACCGGGAAGGCCTGCTGGCACAGGCAAACCTGGACCCGGCCAACGCTGCCTCGGACTGGAGCAGGCCCGCCAGCGCCGCGCAGAAAGCCGCGATGCAATTGCCTCCCGATGCGCCGGCCTTCTGGCATGCCAGGGCAGCGTGGGTCAAGCCGGCCGAGCTGGTGAAAGCGTGGCTGGCGCAACCGGGGATCAACTGGCGCGGCGGCAGGTGCGTGGCCGGGGTCCGCCGTGTTGGCCAGGACTGGCAGCGTGTGGATAGGCAGGGCCGTGAGCTCGCGCGGGCCGGCCTGGTGGTGATCGCCGCCGCCCATGGCAGCC
>CALRME020000304.1:0-4720 GCA_943369045.1 Sphingobacterium thalpophilum | reverse complement strand
CCTCAAGGCCATGATCTCGCAGCGCCTGGTGCCCAAGCAGGACGGCAAGGGCCGCCATGCCGCGGTGGAAATCATGCTCAATTCACCGCTGATCTCCGACATGATCTTCAAGGGCGAAGTCTCCGAGATCAAGGAAATCATGAAGAAGAGCCGCAACCTGGGCATGCAGACCTTCGACCAGGCCCTGTTCGACGCCTACGAGAACAATCTCGTCACCTACGAAGACGCGCTGCGCAACGCCGACTCGGTCAACGACCTGCGCCTGCAGATCAAGCTCAATTCGCAGCGTGCCAAGTCGCAGGACCTGGCCTCGGGAACCGAGCACCTCGCCATCGTCTGATTGTCGGTTGGCCGCAAGCAACGCCTGTGCACCGGTTGCACAGGCGTTTTGCATTGCGCGGCGTATCCGCCCGGCGGCGGTGCGGGCAGACTCCAGCTCTCAACCACAGCCCTGGAGAAATGCCATGCCCTTCGTCTGCATCGACCTGCCGCCATCCGCAACCGCCAGTGACGCCCTTGCTGTCTCGCAAGGCGTGCACCAGGCCCTGGTGGACACCTTCAACGTGCCGCTGGACGACCGCTTCCAGGTGGTGACGCGCCATCCCGAAGGCGAAATCGTCTGCGCCCCGCAGTACCTGGGCATCGCCCACTCCGCGAAAGTCGTTTTCGTGCAGGTTACCTGCGCCCCCGGGCGCACGGTGGAAATGAAGAAGGCCCTGTACAGCCAGGTCACGGCCAACATCGCGGCGGGCGGCAGCTTCGACAGCGCCGACGTCATCATCAACCTGGTCGAATCGGCGCGCGAGAACTGGTCTTTTGGCAATGGCATCGCGCAGTACGTGAGCTGAAGCCCCCGCCTAGAATGCAGTGGATTCAATGGAGAAGTGCCGCATGGCTTCAATCAACAGCAAAACCTACGAACCCGCTACCCCGCGCAAAGTCGCCTTTCTGGGCCTGGGCGTGATGGGTTTTCCCATGGCCGGCCACCTCGCGCTGGCGGGCCACGATGTCACGGTCTACAACCGCAGCCCCGCCAAGGCGCAGGCCTGGGTTGCTGAATTCAAGGGCAAGTCAGCGCTGACACCGGCCGCTGCCGCCGGGGACGCGGACTTCGTTTTCTGCTGCGTCGGCAATGACGACGACCTGCGCGGCGTGGTGCTTGGCGCTGAAGGCGCCTTCGCCGGCATGAAGCCGGGCGCCGTGTTCGTGGACCACACGACGGCGTCTGCCGATGTGGCGCGGGAACTCAATGCTGCCGCCGGCAAGCTGGGGCTGCAGTTTGTCGACGCGCCTGTTTCCGGCGGCCAGGCCGGCGCGCAGAACGGCATGCTGACCGTGATGTGCGGCGGCGACGCCGCGGCTTTCGAGGCGGCCAGGCCGGTCGCCATGGCGTTCTCGCGCGCCGTCACCCTGCTGGGCGCCAGCGGTGCCGGCCAGTTGGCCAAGATGGTCAACCAGGTGGCGATCGCCGGCCTGGTGCAGGGCCTGTCGGAAGCCATTGCCTTCGGCCAGAGGGCAGGGCTGGACATGGAGCAGGTGCTCGAGGTGATCGGCAAGGGCGCGGCCCAGAGCTGGCAGATGGACAACCGCGGCAAGACCATGATCGCCGGCAAATTCGACTACGGTTTTGCCGTCGACTGGATGCGCAAGGACCTGGGCCTGGTGCTCGACGAGGCCAAGCGCAATGGCGCAAAGCTGCCCGTGACGGCGCTGGTGGACCAGTTCTACGCCGACGTGCAAGGCGCCGGTGGCAGGCGCTGGGACACTTCCAGCCTGATCACCCGCCTGAAATAAGGCTCAGGGCTTTGGCGCGCTCGCGGGCGCTGCCGCAGGCCGCGACAGGCTCTGGATCTGCGCCAGTTCCTGCTCGGTGATGACCTCGAAGATGCGCACGACGCGCTGCACGCCGCTGATGGTGCGCGTCATCTGGGTGGCGCGATCGGCTTCGCGCTGCGTCACCCGGCCCATCAAATAGACGGTGCCACGCTCGGTGACCACCTTGAAGGCGCCGGCGAACAGGTCCTTGGCATCCACCAGCGAGGCCCTTACCTTGCCGGTGACCAGCACGTCCGACGACCGGCTGGCCAGTGTGGTGTTGCCCAGCACGGCCAGCTCATTGACGATGCTCTTGACGTTCTCCACACGCGAGACGGTCTGCTCGACCAGCTGCTTGTCCGCGGCGGTGGGCACTTCACCGGTCAGCAGCACCTGGCGGTTGTAGCTGGTGACGTTGACGTGGGCGCGGTCGCCCACGGCTTCGCGCAGGCGGCTGGCCGCGCGCAGCTCTATGCCCTCGTCTTCCAGTTGCGCACCCGAGGTGCGGCGGTCGGTCGCCACCAGGGCGCCCATGGCCGCGCCACCCACCACCAGGGGAACGCAGGCGGTAAGGGCGCCGCCCAGGCTGGCCGCCACGAGGCCGGCCAGCAGCAGGTTCTTGAGCTTGTTTGTCATGTCGGGTTTTCCTGTTCTCCGAGTAGTTGGGCGTCCACGCCATCGCAGATGCAATGCAGCACCAGCAGGTGGACTTCCTGGATGCGCGCGGTGCGGTCATGCGGTACGCACACATGCACGTCCGTATCGCGCAGGGCGCCTGTGATCTTTCCGCCGCCACGCCCTGTGAGTGCCACCACGGTCATCTCGCGTTCATGCGCCGCTTCGATGGCGGCCAGGATGTTGGCCGAATTGCCGCTGGTGGAAAACGCCAGCAGCACGTCGCCGGCCTGGCCCAGGCCGCGCACCTGCTTGGAGAAGATGCGCTCGAAGTCGTAGTCGTTGGCAATCGCCGTGATGATGGAGCTGTCGGTGGTCAGCGCGATGGCGCCCAGTTCGGGCCGTTCGCGCTCGAAGCGGCCGATGAACTCAGCCGCGAAATGCTGCGCGTCGGCAGCCGAGCCGCCATTGCCGCAGGCCAGGACCTTGCCGCCACTGGTCACGCAGGCCAGCACGGCCTGCACGGCCGCCGCGACGGGCTTGCTCAATGACTGTGCAGCCTGGTATTTCAGGTCGGCACTGTCGATGAAGTGTTGTTGGATGCGTTGCTCTAGCATGGCTGGGCATGATAACCGCCGCCGGTCAAGGCCTTGCTGCAGAGCCGGGGATTCAGGTGGCGTCGAAAGCCGCCCTGAGCCACTCGATCTCCCCGCCCTCGACGCTGACCACGTCGAAGCGGCAGGGCGGCAGCGAGGGCAGGCGCATCAGGTAGTGACGGGCGGCAAACACGATGCGCCGCTGCTTGGCAAAACTCACGCTGGCCGCGGCGCCCCCATGGCTGGCCGTGGCCCGTTTGCGCACCTCGACGAACACCAGGGTGCCGTCGCTGTCCCTCATGACCAGGTCGATTTCTCCGCCGCCGCGCCCGGGCGTCCGATAATTGCGCGCAAGCAGCTTCAGGCCCTGGCGCTGCAGGTGGGCCAGCGCGCGGTCTTCGCCGGCGTCGCCCGACTGTTTGGTGGTGACGCCTGCATTTTTCCTGGGGAATTCCATTGAGCGCTTCTTTTGCTTCTGCCCTGGTGGCCGCCCGCGAGGCGGCATCGTCGCAGCATTATCCGCAAGGCGCGCTCTACGTCGTGGCCACGCCCATCGGCAACCTGGCCGACATCAGCCTGCGCGCACTGCATGTACTGCAGGTTGTGGACGCCGTGGCCTGTGAGGACACGCGCCACACCCAGGCGCTGCTGCGCGCCTACGGCATCGACAAGAGCTCCGCGCAACTGGTCGCCCTGCACCAGCACAACGAAAGCGAGGCCGCGCAGCACGTCATAGCGCGCCTGCAGCAGGGCCAGCGCGTGGCCTATGCGAGCGACGCGGGCACGCCCGGCGTCAGCGACCCTGGCGCGCGTCTGGTGGCGGCCGTGCAGGCGGCGGGCTTGCGGGCGTTGCCGCTGCCCGGCGCCAGCAGCGTCACGGCGGCCCTCAGCGTGGCGGGCGCGGTGGCCGACGACAGTGGCTTTGTCTTTGCCGGCTTCCTGCCGAGCAAGGCCGGCGAGCGCGACACCGCGGTGGCGGCGCTGGCGTCCGAGCGCAAGGCCGTGGTGGTGCTGGAGGCGCCGCACCGCATCGAAGCCCTGGCCCGCGCGTTGGCGGTGCTGGGCGAGCGGCCCATCACCGTGGGGCGCGAGCTCACCAAGCAATTCGAGGAAGTGGCGACCGTCGCTTGCGAGGCCCTGCCTGCCTGGCTGGCGGCCGATGCGCAACGCCTGCGCGGTGAATTTGCGCTCGTGCTGCACGGCGCGCCCCATGCCGCGCCTGCCGACGACGGGCTTCGGGTGCTCAAGCTGCTGCTGGCCGAGTTGCCGGTGAAGACGGCGGTGAAGCTGGCCGCGGAGATCAGCGGCGGGTCGCGCAATGAACTTTACGAAAAGGCTTTGGCGCTGAAGAAAATGGATTCCGGGTCAAGCCCGGAATGACGGCTTAGATCGCCAGCGGGTCCACGTCGACGGCCCAGCGGATCAAACCCTTTTCCTTCGTGTCCCGTAGCACCGGCTGCCAGGCCGCCAGGAAGGCCTGCAATGCCGCACGTGAGGCGCTTTCCACCAGCATCTGCGCCCGCTCGACATTGGCCACGCGCTGCATGCTCATGGGCACCGGCGGGTACACGGTGACCTGCTGCGCGCCGGGAAGCTCGCCGGTGGCTGCACTGGCACGTGCCAGAAACACCTGGGCGATCTCCTGTGTGCGTGCCTCTGCACGCACCAGCGCCTGGAAGCCGAACGGCGGCATG
>CALRME020000303.1:0-4728 GCA_943369045.1 Sphingobacterium thalpophilum | reverse complement strand
CCGCCGGCACGCTTTACTTCACCATCATCAGGCCGCAGGCTCACGAATGAAAAGACGACTCCTTCTTGCGGCCGCGGCCGCCGCGCTCGCACCGGCCTTTCTCGCCGGCTGCGCGGCGCCCGCCCGCATTGGCGACTACGCAGCCGAGAGACCGGTGCTGGACCTGCGCGACTACTTCAACGGCACCGTCGATGCCTGGGGCGTGTTCACCGACCGCGGCGGCAAGGTGGTCAGGCGGTTCACGGTGGTGATGCAATGCAGCTGGCAAGGCGACCAGGGTGTACTGGACGAGGCCTTCACCTATTCGGACGGCAGCACGCAGCGGCGCATCTGGCGCATGCAGCGCCTGGCCGACGGCCGCTACACCGGCCGCGCGGACGACGTGGTGGGTGAAGCCGCAGGCCAGCAGAAGGGCAACGCCTTCCAGTGGAACTACACGCTGGCGTTGCCGGTGGACGGCCGCGTGATCGAGGTGCAGATGGACGACTGGATGTACCTCATGACCGACAAGGTGATGCTCAACAAGGCCGTGATGCGCAAGTTCGGCATTGAAGTGGGGGAAGTGACGCTGTCCTTCACCAAACGATGATCCAGTCCGCCTTCAGCCCGATCGCACCGGAGGCCGGCCCGCCAGCAAGCCCTCCGAGGAAGGGGTTCTTCATGCCCCTGAACCGGCCGATGCTGGACTGGCACGGCAAGTCCGTCTGGATGGTGGGTGCCTCCACCGGCATTGGCCGCGCCACTGCATCGGCCCTTCATGCCCAGGGCGCCCGGGTTTTCCTGTCGGCCCGCAACACGGTGGCGCTCAATGAATTCACCGCCGCCCATCCCGGCGCGGTCGCGTTGCCGCTCGATGCAGTCGACCGCGAGGCCGTGACGGCGGCGATGCAGGTGATCCTGGAGGCCGGCGCACTGGACGCCGTCGTCTACTGCGCCGGCTATTACCGTGAGCTGCGCGCCACCGGATTCGACCTGGCCGAGATGCTCAGGCACGAGCAGGTGAACTATGTAGGCGCGCTGCATGTGCTCGATGCCGTGCTGCCGCACTTCATTGCACGCCAGGCCGGCCACATCAGCCTGGTCAGCAGCGTGGCCGGTTATCGCGGCCTGCCCAAGAGCCTGGCCTACGGGCCAACCAAGGCAGCGCTGATCAACCTGGCCGAGACCTTGTACGCCGACCTGCGTGACAGCGGCATCGGCGTGAGCCTGATCAGCCCGGGCTTTGTTGAAACCCCGCTCACGGCCAACAACGAGTTCCGCATGCCTGCGCTGATCACGCCCGGGCAGGCGGCGGACGAAATTCTCAAGGGCTGGCGCAAGGGCCGGTTCGAGATTCACTTCCCGCGCCGCTTCACCGCGTGGATGAAGATCCTGCAGCTGCTGCCCTACCGGCTGTATTTCATGGCGATCCGCCGTTTCACGGGGCTGTAGGCGCATGGCCCTCTCCGCCGACGACGAGGCCGTGGCCGCCATCGTGCGCTTTTTCGAGACGCTGACGCCACAGGCGCTGGCGCGGCTGGGCGAGATCTACGAGTACGACGCCTGGTTCAAGGACCCGTTCAACGAGGCGCGCGGCCTGGCCCAGATCAATGGGGTGTACCGCCACATGTTCGAATCGCTGGACACGCCGCGCTTTGCCGTGACACGCCGCATCATCGGCCAGGGCGAGTGCTTCCTGCGCTGGGACTTCCACTTCCGCTTCAAGGGGAAGGCGGCACAGCAGACCATCCACGGCGCTTCGCACCTGACGCTGTCGGCCAGCGGGCGCATCAGCAGCCACCGCGACTACTGGGACGCGGCCGAAGAACTCTACGAGAAGCTGCCGGTTCTGGGCGCACTGATGCGCTGGCTCAAGCAGCGCGCAAAAGGCTAATTGGCCCGAGAAGCGCTACAGATCTGCTTGAGCCGCTATGAAAAGAGCAGCAAAAGCAGAAGGCTGATCAGCCGGGCTTGGTGTCGGTGAAGCTTTGGCGCTGGGCCAGCTTTTCGCCCAGCTTGGCCAGGTTGGGGTACGGCGTGCGCCAGTCGATGTCGGCGAAGCGGAAATCCAGGTAGCCCAGTGCGCAGCCGACGGCAATGTCGGCCAGGCTCAGATGGATGCCGGCGCAAAAAGGCTTCTCACCCAGGCCCTGGCTCATGGCCTTGAGGCTGCCGTGCACCTTGACCAGCTGCCGGTCGATCCAGGCCTGGCTGCGCTGCGCCTTGGTGCGCCCGGCCCAGTTGGCTTCCAGCCGGGCCAGGATCAGCGCGTCCAGCACGCCGTCGGCCAGCGCTTCCCAGGTTTTGACTTCAGCGCGCTCGCGGCCCATGGCCGGGATCAGCTTGCCAACCGGGGACAACGTATCGAGGTACTCAACGATGACGCGCGAATCGAACAGCGCTTCGCCGCCTTCCATCACCAGGCAGGGCACCTTGCCCAGCGGGTTGGATTCGCCGATCGTGGTTTCAGCCGCCCAGACGTCTTCGGCCACGAACTGGTAGTCGAGTTTCTTCTCGGCCATGACGATGCGCACCTTGCGCACGTAAGGACTGGCGACGGCTCCGATCAGCTTCATGGGACTTCTCTCTGTGTTTATTCGAGTTCTGGCGTTATGGCGGCCCGCAGGATTTCATTTTAGGGGAAGCTTCATTTCCCTCTGTGGCTCGCCTGCTACAGCCTGTGCGATATAGGGTGCCGCCTACAATCGGGGACATGACGCTTTCCACGATCTCCGCGCTGTCACCCCTGGACGGCCGCTACGCCGGCCGCCTCGCGCCGCTGCGCCCCCTGATGAGCGAACAGGGCTACATGCACAAGCGTGTGCAGGTTGAAATCTGCTGGTTCATTGCCCTGTCGGATGCCGGCTTCTCCGAATTCAAGCCGCTGACTCCCGGAGCGCGCACTTACTTGCTGGGCCTGGTCAAGAATTTTTCGGAAGCCGACGGCGTCGCCATCAAGGAAATCGAAAAGACCACAAACCACGACGTCAAAGCCGTGGAGTACTGGATCAAGTCCAAGTTCGAGGCCCGGCCCGAACTCAAGTCAGCCAGTGAGTTCGTCCACTTCGCGTGCACAAGCGAGGACATCAACAACACCAGCCATGCCCTGCAGCTCAAGGGCGGCCGGGAGCAGGTGATCCTGCCGGCGCTCGACGGGGTGATCGACAAGCTGCGCCAGATGGCGCACGCCTACGCGGCCGTGCCCATGCTCAGCCGCACCCACGGACAGACGGCCAGCCCGACCACGGTCGGCAAGGAAATCGCCAACGTCGTTGTCCGCCTGGTGACGGCACGCGAGCGCATCGCCGCCGTCAAGCTGATGGGCAAGATGAACGGCGCGGTCGGCAACTTCAACGCCCACCTGTCGGCCTGGCCCGACTTCGACTGGGAAGCCTTCAGCCGCAAGGTCATCGAAACGCCCGAGCCCCTGGGCCTGGGCCTGACCTTCCAGCCCTACAGTATCCAGATCGAGCCGCACGACTACATGGCCGAACTGTTCGACGCAGTGGCCCGGGCCAACACCATCCTGATCGACTGGTCGCGCGACGTCTGGGGCTATGTGAGCCTGGGTTACTTCAAGCAGCGGCTCAAGGCCGGCGAGATCGGCTCCTCGACCATGCCGCACAAGGTCAACCCGATCGACTTCGAGAATGCCGAAGGCAACCTGGGCCTGGCCAACGCGCTGCTGCGCCACCTCTCGGAGAAGCTGCCCATCAGCCGCTGGCAGCGTGACCTCACCGACAGCACCGTGCTGCGCAACATGGGCGTGGCCCTGGGTTACGCCGTGCTGGCCTACCATTCGCTGGGTGTGGGCCTGGGCAAGCTGGAACTCAATGAAGAGGCACTGGCAGCCGACCTGGACTCGTCCTGGGAAGTGTTGGCCGAGCCGATCCAGACCGTGATGCGCCGGTACGGCGTGCAGGGGGCCTACGAAAAGCTCAAGGAAGTCACGCGCGGCAAGACCGTGTCGGCGCAGGACCTGCACGGTCTGATCCGGTCCCTGGAAATCCCGCAAGACGAGAAGGACCGGCTGCTGGCCATGACACCGGGCAGCTACACCGGCATCGCCGCCGAACTCGCCCGGCGGGCCTGATGGCCATCAAATCCACGATCTTCAAGGCCAACGTCCAGGTCGCCGACATCGACCACGGCTACTACGCCGACCACGCGCTGACCCTGGCGCGCCACCCCAGCGAAACCGATGAACGCATGATGGTGAGGCTGGTGGCGCTGGCGCTGAACGCCCACAAGTTGCAGTCGGTGTGCGGCGGCGATGGCACCATGGCGTTCGGCATGGGCCTGTCCGACCCGGACGAGCCCGACCTCTGGCTGCGCGACTACACCGGCCAGACGCGCCTGTGGGTGGAAGTCGGACAGCCGGAAGACAAGCCCATCATCAAGGCCTGCGGCAAGGCCGACCAGGTCATCGTCTACTGCTTCAACCACGCGGCCGAAATCTGGTGGAAGGGCATCGAGAACAAGCTCACGCGGCCTTCCAACCTGCAGGTGTTGCGCATCCCCACGGCGGCCTCGCAGTCGCTGGCCGGGCTGGCCCAGCGCAGCATGCAGCTGCAGGCCACGGTCCAGGAAGGTGTGTTGATGCTGGGCGACGGCGCCAATACCGTGGACATCGAGCCGGTCAGGCTGAAGTAGGCAACCGGCTTCAGCAGGCGTTCAGGCCGGCATCATCCGGCCGCATTGCCAGCACTGCTCGAAACCGCCCTCCACCTGTTCACCGCAAGCACATTG
>CALRME020000302.1:0-4737 GCA_943369045.1 Sphingobacterium thalpophilum | reverse complement strand
CGACATCACGCTGTTTGAGGCAGGCGCGTATTTCGGCGGCCATACCCACACGGTCGATGTCACCCTGCCCACCGCACAGGGCGAGGTCACGCATGGTGTGGACACGGGCTTCCTGGTCTACAACGAGCGCACCTACCCGAACCTGATCCAGCTGTTCAAGGAGCTGGGCGTTGCGACGGCAAGGTCGGACATGTCGTTCTCGGTGCAGGCACCGGGCGCCATGGGTACGCGCGGCCTTGAGTGGAGCGGCTCAACGCTCAACAGCGTGTTCGCCCAGCGCAGCAACCTGGTCAATCCCCGCTTCTTCCGCATGCTGCGCGACTTGTTGCGCTTCAACAAGCTGGCAACCGACATCGCGCAAGCGGGCAAGGATGCGCAGTTGCTGCAGCCGCTGGGCGAGTTCCTGGCGCAAAACCGCTTCTCCGAGGAGTTCCGCGACTGGTACTTCCTTCCCATGATCGGCTGTATCTGGAGCTGCCCGACCGACCAGATGCTGCGCTTCCCGGTCAGCACCATGATCCGTTTTTGCCACAACCATGGCCTCTTGCAGGTGGCCGACCGGCCGCAGTGGTGGACGGTGCAGGGCGGGGCCCGCAACTATGTGCACAAGATCGTCTCGCGCATCGCCGACAAGCGCCTGAGCACGCCGGTGCGGCGCATCGAGCGCAGTGCCGAAGGCGTGCGCGTCACGACCGGCAGCGGCACCGAAACCTTTGACAAGCTGGTGCTTGCCACCCATTCGGATCAAGCCCTGGCCCTGCTGGCTGACGCCGGCGCGCATGAGCGCCAAACCCTGGGTGCCATCCGTTACCAGCCCAACCGCGCCGTGCTGCACACCGACACCTCGGTGCTGCCCGGCCGCAAGCTGGCCTGGGCCGCGTGGAACTACGAGCGCTCACAGGGCTCGGGACCGGAATCGGCGCAGGTCTGCCTGCATTACCTGCTGAACCTGCTGCAGCCCCTGCCCTGGGCCACGCCCGTGGTGGTGTCACTGAATCCGGTCCGCGAGATCGCCCGTAGTTCCATCATGGGTGAATACGAGTACGCACATCCGGTGTTCGACCTGGCCGCAATCAATGCCCAGGCCGCCATGCCGCGACTGCAGGGGCAGCGCCACACCTATTTCTGCGGCGCGTGGATGGGCTACGGCTTCCATGAAGACGGCCTCAAGGCAGGCCTGGGCGTGGCGCGGCAACTGCTGGCCGACATCGGGCGCGAAGCCGAGCAGATGGCGGACGCCGAGGTAGCTGCGTAATGAATGCCGCTCTGCAGCCCCTGATCGGTTTTGGCGAAGTACGCCATACCCGGCTGCGCCCGGCGCGAAATGCGTTCGTCTACCCAACCTTCTTCCTGATGCTGCCCATGCGCGCCCTGCACGCGGGCAACGCCGGCGCCCTGGCGCACAACCGCGGCGCCGCACTGAGCTTTTTCGATTGCGACCACGGCGATGGGCGGGACAACGCCACCGGCTGGATTGACGACCTGCTGCACAGCGAAGGCATTGGCGACGCCGATGGCGAATGCTGGTTGCACTGCTATCCGCGGGTGCTGGGCTACACCTTCAAACCGGTGAGCTTCTGGTACTGCCACCGCGCCGACGGCACGCTGCGCGCCATCGTGGTCGAGGTGAACAACACCTTCGGAGAGCGCCATTGCTACCTGCTCGATGCTCCTCAGTACGGCGCGCAGCTCAAGGCCGCCAAGGTGTTCCACGTCTCGCCGTTTTGCAATGTGGAGGGCGGCTACCGCTTCCGCTTCATGACCAACGCGGGGCGCACGCGCACGGTGGCGCGCATCGACTATGACGACGATGCGGGGGCGCTGCTGCAGACCAGCGTCAGCGGCGCGCTGGAACCGGTCACCGCAAAGGCGCTGCGCCGCGCGCTCTGGTGCCACCCCGCCATGACGCTGGGCGTGGTCGCCCGAATTCACTGGCAGGCGCTGCGGCTGTGGGCCAAGCGCGTGCGCTTTTTCAGCAAGCCGGCCGCGCCCGACGCCTTCGTCAGCCGCTGACCGGCCCCCACCGACGCCACTCCAACGGACATGAACAGCACCACCGCCTCCCCCTTTTCCATTCCCGAAAGCGCCCCGTCGGCCGCACGCAGTGCGCTGCGCATGATGCAGCGCCTGGGCCACGGTTCGCTGTCAGTTCAGCTGCCCGACGGCTCGCTGCAGCGCTTTGGCAATGGCCATGGACCTTCGGCGGCAATCACGCTGCGCAACTGGAACGTGTGCTCAGCGGCGCTGAAGTCCGGAGACATCGGCTTTGCCGAAAGCTACATCGCCGGCGACTGGACCACGCCCAACCTCACCGAGCTGCTCAAGGTGCTCATCGCCAACCGCAAGGAAGTCGAGGACGTGATCTATGGCAGCTGGGCCGGCCGCCTGCTCTACCGCATCAGGCACCTGCTCAACCGCAACACGCGCACCAACAGCCAGAAGAACATCCACGCCCACTACGACCTGGGCAATGCGTTCTACGAGCTGTGGCTGGATGACACGATGAACTACTCCTCGGCCTGGTTCGAGGGTGACCTGGACGGTCCGATGCGCGAGGCGCAACATGCCAAGGTGCGGCGGGCGCTGCGCATGGCCCACGTGAAGCAGGGCGATCGCGTGCTGGAAGTCGGCTGCGGCTGGGGCGCGCTGGCCGAGATGGGCGCGGCCGAGTTCGGCGCGACCGTCGAAGGCGTGACGCTGTCGACCGAGCAACTTGCGTTTGCGCAAGACCGCATGACGCGCCTGGGCCTGTCTGGCAAGGCCGACCTGCGGCTGCAGGACTACCGCGACATTCAGGGTGAGCGTTTTGACGCCATCTGCTCCATTGAGATGGTCGAGGCCGTGGGCCGGGAGTACTGGAGCGAATACTTCGGCACGCTCAACCGCCTGCTCAAACCGGGCGGGCGCGCCTGCATCCAGAGCATCGTGATCGACGACGCGCTGTTTGACCGCTACATCTCGTCGACGGACTTCATCCAGCAGTACATCTTCCCGGGCGGCTGCCTGCCCTGCCCGCGTGAATTCCGCCTCGCCGCCCAGGCCGCCGGCTTCACCGTGGTGGACGAATTCGCCTTCGGCCGCGACTACGCAGAGACTCTGCGCCGCTGGCGCGACAAGTTCCTGGCCGCGCGCAGCCAGGTGCTGCAGCTGGGCTTTGACGAACGCTTCATCCGCATCTGGGAGTTCTACCTCGCCTACTGCGAAGCCGCCTTCGACGAAGGCAACACCGACGTGGTGCAGTACACGCTGCAGAAAAACTGACTGCGCGCACCATGTCCGCTTCGGCCCGCGCCACCGTCATTACC
The DNA here is from genome assembly GCA_943369045.1 of Sphingobacterium thalpophilum. Taxonomy (GTDB): domain Bacteria; phylum Pseudomonadota; class Gammaproteobacteria; order Burkholderiales; family Burkholderiaceae_C; genus Ramlibacter. The sequence goes on along the minus strand of CALRME020000302.1, from coordinate 1,432 downwards.
TTGCTTCTCGCGCTTGCCGTCACAGGCGCGATGGCGCAGCCGTTGACGGGCCTGCACCTGCTGCCCCAGGCCAAAGCCGCCGGCAGTGCGCGGCTGACGTTTTTCGGCTTCCAGGTCTATGACGCCAGCCTGTGGGTAACGCCGGGCTTTCGCCAGTCCGATTTCGCCAGCCACGGCTTCGCGCTCGAACTGGCCTACCTGCGCGATTTCAAGGGTGCCGAGATCGCCCGCCGGTCGATCGACGAGATGCGCCGCGCGGGCGACTTCAGCGCCGGCCAGGCAGCGCGCTGGACCCAGGCCATGGATGACGCTTTCCCCGATGTCAGGCGCGGCGACAGGCTGATGGGCGTGAACAAGCCCGGTGGCGGCGTGCTGTTCTTCCACAACGGCAACCCCAGCGGCGAGATCGCCGACGCCCGCTTTGCCCGACTGTTCTTTGCGATCTGGCTCGGACCCAACACATCCGAGCCCGGCATGCGCGCCGCGCTGCTCGAGGGCACACCGCCGTGAGCGGCGCCGCCACATTCACCGCACGCGACGGCCTGCGCTATGGCCTGCTGGGCCTGCCTCTGGCGTTCGTGGCGCTGCCGCTGTATGTGGTCCTGCCCAACCACTACGCGCGCGAGTTCGGTGTGCCTCTGGCAACCCTGGGCGCGGTGCTGCTGTTTGCGCGGCTGTTCGATGCGGTGATTGACCCGCTGATCGGTCGCCTGACCGACCGCCTGTTCGCGCGTTCCACCGCGAGCGTGCTGGCGTTGGGCGGGGGCGCGGCTCTGGTGCTGGCCCTGGGCTTTGCGCTGCTGTTCTTTCCGCTCACGCGGCAACCGCAGGCGCTCATCGCATGGGCGTGCGCCATCCTGGTGCTGACCTATGCTGCCTACAGCGCGCTCAGCGTGGCGCACCAGTCCTGGGGCGCGATGCTGGGTGGCGACGAGGCCCAGCGCAGCCGCATCGTGGCCTGGCGCGAAGGCCTTGGCCTGGCCGGCGTGCTGCTGGCGTCCGTATTGCCGGTCGCACTCGGCCTTGCGGTGACCACCGCTGTCTTCTTTTCCGTGCTCCTGGCGGGCTGGCTGGCCTGGCGCCATGCACCGCGGCCGGCTGTCCGCGCAGCGCAAGAAGCTGCCAGCCTCTGGCTGCCGTTTGCGCAGCCGGCTTTTCGCCGTCTGCTGGCCGTCTTCGTGCTCAACGGAATTGCGAGTGCCGTGCCTGCCACGCTGGTGCTGTTCTTCGTGCAGGACCGGCTGCAGGCTCCGCGCTCGCTGGAACCTGCATTCCTGGGCAGTTATTTTCTCTGCGCCGCGCTGTCGATCCCGCTATGGCTTCGCGCGGTCAAAAGCTTTGGCCTGGCGCGCAGCTGGCTGGCCGGCATGGCGCTGGCCATCGCCACATTTGTCTGGGCAACGCAGCTGGGGACGGGCGACACGCTGGCCTT
>CALRME020000301.1:0-4761 GCA_943369045.1 Sphingobacterium thalpophilum | reverse complement strand
AGGGCATCAGCCAGGTCGGCGATGCAGTCAACCAGCTTGACCAGGTCACGCAGCAGAACGCTGCGCTGGTCGAACAGAGCGCTGCCGCCGCCCAGAGCCTGAGCCAGCAGGCCAGCCGTCTGGTCGAGGCCGTCAGCGTGTTCACGCTCATCCAGGGCGAGACGCGTGCCGTCATCGCCCAGGCCCAGGCCAGCAGCCGTGTCGTTGTCCGGCCGGTCGAGCCCAAGCCTGTGCTTGCAAAGGCCCCTGTGGCCAAGGCTTCCGTGGTCAACCCCGTGGCGGTGAAAACGCCGCAGATCAAGACGCCGGTTCTCAAACCCATGACGGCCCAGCCTGCTGCCCGCCCGGCTGCGAGGCTCCAACCCGCGGCCAAAACGCCCGCGGCTGACGACGGCTGGGAAAAGTTCTAAGGCACCAACCCCTGCAAGAACGAGAAAGAAGAACATGAAATTCCAGAACCTGCGCATCGGCACGAAGCTGTGGCTGGCCGTTGGCCTCTTCATCACCATGCTGGTCACACTCATCGCCTTCGCGGCGGTGCGTGCTGCCAACCTGCAGGTGTATTCGGACACCACTCTGGGGATGGCCGACAACAAGACCCGCCTGGCCACGCGCTGGGCCAACCAGACCGAAACGGTGGTGGGACGGGTGCTGCTCAACGCCATCAACAACGACCCGGCGGTTGCCACGGCGCTTTCCGACGCCAACAAGAAGACGCTGGAGAAGATTGCCGCCCTGCAGAAGGAAATGAAGGCGCTGCCACAGTCGCCAGCCGAGCTGGCACTGCTGCAGCAGATCGCCGCCGCACGGGTGGTGATGGTCGATTCCTCGGCAAGGATCATCAAGCTCAAGGAAGCCGGCGACATGGAGGGCGCGCGCGCCGAGGCCTCCAGCAAATTTGCCGCCGCGTCGGCACCCTACATGAAGGCCCTGGAAGACTTCGTCAAGCTGCAGGAGCAGGAAGCCGCACAGGCACGTGACCATGTGGCGCAGGAGCGCCAGTTCACGCTGGTGATCGCCGCTGTTGTAGTGACGCTGATCGTGCTGTGCATGGTCGGCGGGACCGTCTTCATGGTCCGCTCCATCCGGCAGCCGCTGGTTGAGGCCGTCACACTGGCCGACCATATCGCAGCGGGTGACCTGAGCCACGTGCGCGAGGTCACCCGGCGCGACGAGATGGGTGACCTGCTGCGCGCATTGCTTTCGATGAGCAAGGCGCTGTCGCGAACCGTGGGCCAGGTGCGCACGGCCGCCGACGTCATCAGCACCTCCAGCGGCGAAATCGCCATGGGCAATGCGGACCTGAGCCAGCGCACCGAAGAGCAGGCCTCCAACCTGCAGCAGACCGCTGCCTCGATGGAGCAACTCACTTCGACCGTCAAGAGCAATGCCGAGACCGCACGCAATGCAACGCAGCTTGCCAGCTCCGCCAGCACGGTGGCTGCGCAAGGCGGCGTGGTGGTTGGCCAGGTGGTCAACACCATGGAAGCGATCACGGCATCGAGCAGGAAGATTGCCGACATCATCGGCGTGATCGACGGCATTGCCTTCCAGACCAACATCCTGGCGCTCAACGCCGCTGTGGAAGCTGCGCGTGCCGGCGAGCAGGGCCGCGGCTTTGCGGTCGTGGCCAGCGAAGTGCGCAGCCTGGCCCAACGTTCGGCAGCGGCGGCCAAGGAAATCAAGGAACTGATCACTGACAGCGTGGACAAGGTCCAGACGGGTAGCCAGCAGGTGGGTGAGGCCGGCCGCACGATGAGCGACATCGTGGCGCAGGTGCGCAAGGTCAACGAGTTGATCGGCGAGATCAGCTCGGCCACCAGCGAGCAGACCCAGGGCATCAGCCAGGTCGGCGATGCAGTCAACCAGCTTGACCAGGTCACGCAGCAGAACGCTGCGCTGGTCGAACAGAGCGCTGCCGCCGCCCAGAGCCTGAGCCAGCAGGCCAGCCGCCTGGTCGAGGCCGTCCGCACATTCACCCTGAGTTCGTCCCCCATCCCCACTGGAGCATAAACATGGACATGGTCAATGAAGGTACCCACGTCGCCCGCGAAGACGCGGCCCGCAACGCCACCCTGGCGCAGGCCACCAGCGGTGAATACCTCACCTTTCGCCTGGGCGCCGAGGAATACGGCATCGACATCCTGAAAGTCCAGGAGATCCGCTCCTACGAGGCACCGACCCGCATCCCGAACGCACCGCCCTTCATCAAGGGCGTGGTCAACCTGCGCGGCGTCATCGTTCCCATCATCGACCTGAGGATGAGCATGGGATGCGCCGCCGCGGAGTTTGACGCCTTTACCGTGGTGATCGTCCTGACGGTGGGTGGCCGGGTCGTCGGCGCCGTGGCCGATTCAGTCTCTGACGTGCTGGCCCTGAGCCAGGAGATGATCCGTCCGGCGCCCGAGATGGTCTCGGCGATCCGCGAGAGCGTGATCACCGGCATCGCCAGCGTCCAGGACCGCATGCTGATCCTGATGGACATCGAGGCGCTGATGAGCGGTGCCTCGATTGGACTGGGTGATTTTGATGCGGCACACGGTGCCACCCTGAAACTGTAAGACGGCAGTTTCCCGCCTCTTCTGAAGCCGCGGGCGTATGCTCGCGGCTTTTGTCTTTCGAGGAGGCCTCATGGATACCGACTACGACAAGGGCATGGTCACCCGCCGCGCCGTGCTGGGCGACGACTACGTGCAGGGTGCGCTGGACCGCGCCACGCCGTTCACCGCGCCGCTGCAGGACCTGGTGACCCGCCACGCCTGGGGTAACACCTGGCAGCGCGACGGCATCGACCTGAAGACGCGCAGCATCGTCACGGTGTCCATGCTGGTGGCGCTGGGCCGCATGCATGAACTCAAGATCCATGTGCGTGGCGCCCTGAACAACGGCGTGACGCCCGCCGAGCTGCAGGAGATATTCCTGCACGCCAGCGTCTATTGTGGTTTTCCGGCGGCGGTGGATGCCTTCCGCACGGCAGCGGAGGTGGTCGAAGCAAAAGCCTAGGCCGTTCGCCTAACGGCTCAGGCGCCCGCCATCAGCTTGTGCACCAGGTCGGCGGTGGTGTTGGCCTTGTACTTGCGCATCAGGCGGGCCCGGTAGATCTCGACCGTGCGGTGGCTGATTGCCAGTGTCTTGCCGATTTCCTTGGAAGTCAGGCCCTCGAGCAGGCGGGCTGCGACTTCCCGCTCGCGCGCCGTCAGTTCTGCCTTGACCGGCCGCTGGCTGCTGAGATCCTCGAAAGCCCAGATGCCTGATTCGTGCGGCGCGTCCCGGTTGAGGGCGCGGCCCGTCACGTGGCACCAGAACACCTCGCCATTGGCGCGCTTCATGATCCGGTCGTCGCCGTAATGCCCCTTGGCGTTCAGGATGGGCGCCATGCGTGCGCCCAGACGCTCGTACTCATCGGCGCTCGGATAGAGCACCTGGAAAGACTGGCCCACCAGCAGCTCGCGCGATGCCCCGAACATCTCGCAAACCTGCTGGTTGCAGTCCACAATGGCCCGGTTGCGCGACAGCACCAGGCCCACGGGCGCCAGGTTGAAGGCAACGCGGTAGTCAACGTCCATGGGGCTAACCTCTACGAAGTACTACGTAATTTGCTAGGTAGTATCGTAAGTGCATTCCGGGGCGCAAAGCCTACGGGTTTTACATCATCAGGAGACACGCGTGAACAAGATATTTCCTTCCGCGGCCGAGGCCATCAAGGGCGTGGTCAAGGACGGCCAGCTGCTGGCCGTTGGCGGCTTCGGCCTGTGCGGCATTCCCGAAGCGTTGATCGACGCGGTGCGCGATGCCGGCACCAGGAACCTCACCGCCATTTCCAATAACGCCGGAGTCGATGACTTCGGCCTGGGCAAGCTGCTGCAGACGCGCCAGATCACCAAGATGATCTCCAGCTATGTGGGCGAGAACAAGGAATTCGAGCGCCAGTATCTGGCCGGCGAGCTCGCGCTTGAATTCACGCCCCAGGGCACGCTGGCCGAAAAGCTGCGCGCCGGCGGTGCCGGCATCCCGGCCTTTTTCACCAAGACCGGTGTGGGCACCATCGTGGCCGAAGGCAAGGAATTGCGCGAATTCGACGGTGAAACCTACGTGATGGAACGTTCCCTGGTGCCGGACGTGTCGCTGGTCAAGGCGGCCGTGGCCGACAAGTCAGGCAACCTGCGCTTTAACCTCACGGCCCGCAACTTCAACCCCGCCGCCGCCATGGCCGGCAAGGTCTGCATCGTGGAGGTCGAGAAGATCGTCGAGGTGGGCGAGCTGGCCCCCGACGACATCCACCTGCCGGGCATCTACGTGCACCGCATCGTGCTCAATGCCACCCCCGAGAAGCGCATCGAGAAGCGCACCATCACCGAGAAGACAGGAGCCTGACATGCCTTGGACCCAAGACCAGATGGCCGCACGCGCGGCACAGGAACTCGAAGACGGCTTCTACGTCAACCTGGGCATCGGCATCCCCACGCTGGTGGCCAACTTCGTGCCGGCCGACAAGGAGGTCTGGCTGCAGAGCGAGAACGGCATGATGGGCATCGGCCCGTTCCCCACTGAAGACCAGGTCGACGCCGACCTCATCAACGCCGGCAAGCAGACCGTCACCACCCTCAAGGGTTCGTCGATCTTCGGCAGCCACGAGAGCTTCGCGATGATCCGCGGCGGCAAGATCAACCTGTCCATCCTGGGCGCCATGCAGGTCAGCGAGCACGGCGACCTGGCCAACTGGATGATCCCCGGCAAGATGGTCAAGGGCATGGGCGGCGC
>CALRME020000300.1:0-4776 GCA_943369045.1 Sphingobacterium thalpophilum | reverse complement strand
GTCAAGCTGATCGCCCCGATCGCCATGGAAGAAGGCCTGCGCTTTGCCATCCGCGAAGGCGGCAAGACCGTCGGCTCGGGCGTCGTCGCAAAGGTTCTGGAGTAAAGCCATGGCAACGAAGCAAAAAATCCGCATCCGCCTGAAGGCTTTCGATTACAAGCTGATCGACCAGTCCGCCGCCGAGATCGTTGACACCGCCAAGCGCACCGGCGCGATCGTCAAGGGCCCCGTGCCCCTGCCGACCCGCATGAAGCGCTTCGACATCCTGCGCTCGCCGCACGTCAACAAGACCAGCCGCGACCAGTTCGAAATCCGCACGCACCAGCGCCTGATGGACATCGTCGACCCGACGGACAAGACCGTTGACGCGCTGATGAAGTTGGACCTGCCGGCCGGCGTGGACGTCGAAATCAAGCTGCAATAAGGCAGCCGCGGGCGATACCCGCAGGCCTGAAATGACGCGGACTTGCCGAAAGGCACAGTCCGCGTTATAATTTAAGGCTCTGCCCAAATTGGGCGGGATTGACCGCCCAATGCTATTTGGTAGTGGGCGGTATTTATCAACCTTCTTTCACAACGGCTCGCCTCAAGGCGGGTGCGAAACGCCGGTGCCAATTGCAGTGCCGGCGGTGGAAGTTTTGGAGAAACAAATGAGTCTGAGCAACTCCCTCGGGTTGCTGGGCCGCAAGGTGGGCATGATGCGCCTCTTCACCGATGAAGGCGACGCAGTGCCTGTCACGGTGGTGGATGTATCCAACAACCGCGTGACCCAGGTCAAAACCCAAGAGAACGACGGCTACGTGGCCCTGCAGGTCACGTTCGGCGCACGCAAAGCTTCGCGTGTGACCAAGCCGGCCGCCGGCCACCTTGCCAAGGCAGGTGTGGAAGCCGGTGAAATCATCCAGGAATTCCGCGTAACCGCCGACACCGCAGCCAAGTACGCTGCGGGCGCGACGGTGCCCGTTGCTGACCTGTTCACGGTCGGCCAGAAGGTGGACGTGCAGGGCACGACCATCGGCAAGGGCTTCGCCGGCACGATCAAGCGTCACCACATGAGCTCGCAGCGCGCGTCGCACGGCAATAGCCGTTCGCACAACGTGCCCGGCTCCATCGGCATGGCGCAGGATCCCGGCCGCGTGTTCCCCGGCAAGCGCATGACTGGCCACCTGGGCGACGACACCGTCACTACCCAGAACCTGGACGTCATCCGCATCGACGAAGCCCGCCAGCTGCTGCTGATCCGCGGCGCTGTCCCCGGCTCCAAGGGCGGTTTCGTGACCGTCCGCCCGGCCATCAAGGCCAAGCCTGTCGCCGACAAGGGAGCGAAGTAATGCAACTCGAACTCCTGAACGAACAGGGCCAGGCCTCGTCGAAATTCGACGCGCCGGAAACCGTGTTCGGCCGTGAATACAACGAAGACCTGGTTCACCAGGTCGTGGTCGCCTTCCAGGCCAATGCCCGCCAGGGCACGCGCGCCCAGAAAGACCGTGAGCAGGTTCGCCACTCGACCAAGAAGCCGTTCAAGCAAAAGGGTACGGGCCGCGCCCGCGCCGGCATGACCTCCTCGCCCCTGTGGCGCGGCGGTGGCCGGATCTTCCCGAACATGCCTGACGAAAACTTCTCGCAGAAGATCAACAAGAAGATGTATCGCGCCGGCATGGCGTCGATCTTCTCGCAGCTGGCCCGCGAAGGCCGCCTGGCCGTGGTTGACTCGCTGAAGGTGGACTCGCCCAAGACCAAGGCCCTGGCCGCCCGTTTCAAGGCGATGAACCTTGAGTCGGTGCTGGTGATCGCCGAGGAAGTCGACGAAAACCTGTACCTCGCTTCGCGCAACCTGGTGAACGTGCTCGTCGTTGAGCCGCGTTACGCCGACCCGCTGTCGTTGGTGCACTACAAGAAGGTGCTCGTCACCAAGGGCGCCATCGACAAGCTCAAGGAGATGTTCGCATGAGCACGCCCAAGAAATACGACGAAGGACGCCTGATGCAGGTCCTGGTCGCGCCCATCGTGTCCGAGAAGGCAACGATGGTCGCAGACAAAACAAATGCCGTCACGTTCAAGGTGCTGCAGGATGCCACCAAACCCGAGATCAAGGCCGCTGTGGAATTGATGTTCAAGGTTGAGGTCAAGGGCGTCTCTGTGGTCAATACCAAAGGCAAGACCAAGCGTTTTGGCAAATCGACGGGCCGCCGCGACAACGTTCGCAAGGCCTACGTGATGCTCAAGCCGGGTCAGGAGCTGAACCTCGCCGGGGAGGCCGCGTAATCATGGCTGTCATCAAGATGAAACCCACCTCACCAGGCCAGCGCGGCGTGGTGAAGATCTCGCGTGATCACCTGCACAAGGGTGAGGGCTACGCGCCCCTGCTGGAACCCCAGATCCAGAAGGCCGGCCGCAACAACAACGGCCACATCACCACCCGTCACAAGGGCGGCGGTCACAAGCATCACTACCGTGTTGTCGACTTCGTTCGCAACAAGGACGGCATCCCCGCCAAGGTCGAGCGCGTCGAGTACGACCCGAACCGCACGGCCCACATTGCGCTGGTGTGCTACGCCGATGGCGAGCGCCGCTACATCATCGCCCCGCGTGGCCTGGAAGTCGGCGCAACGCTGCTGTCCGGTTCGGAAGCCCCGATCCGCGCCGGCAACACGCTGCCGATCCGCAACATTCCGGTGGGCTCGACGATTCATTGCATCGAAATGCAGCCTGGCAAGGGCGCGCAGATTGCCCGCTCGGCCGGTACCTCCGCGACGCTGCTGGCCCGCGAAGGCACCTACGCCCAGGTCCGCATGCGCTCCGGTGAAGTCCGCAAGGTCCACATCGAGTGCCGCGCCACCATCGGCGAAGTCGCCAACGAAGAACACAGCCTGCGCCGTCTCGGCAAGGCCGGTGTGAAGCGCTGGATGGGCATTCGTCCCACCGTCCGCGGTGTCGTGATGAACCCGGTCGACCACCCCCACGGCGGTGGTGAAGGCAAGACCGGCGAAGGCCGCCACGCTGTCGATCCCTGGGGCAATCTGACCAAGGGCTATCGCACCCGCAACAACAAGCGCACGCAGGTCTTCATCGTGTCGCGTCGCAAAAAGTAAGGGGTAACAAATGACTCGCTCTCTCAAAAAGGGTCCGTTTGTTGACCATCACCTGGTGGCCAAGGCCGACAAGGCCGTAACGACCAAGGACAAGAAACCGATCAAGACCTGGTCGCGCCGCTCCATGATCCTGCCCGAGTTCATCGGCCTGACGATCGCCGTGCACAACGGCAAGCAGCACGTGCCGGTCTACATCACCGACCAGATGGTTGGCCACAAGCTTGGCGAATTTGCCCTGACGCGGACCTTCAAGGGTCACCCGGCGGACAAAAAAGTCCAGAAGAAGTAAGGAAAGACCATGGAAACACGTGCAGTCCTCAGGGGCGTCCGTCTGTCGGTCGACAAAGGCCGCCTGGTCGCCGATCTGATTCGCGGCAAGAAGGTTGATCAAGCGCTCAATGTTCTGGAATTCACCCAGAAAAAAGCAGCCGTGATCATCAAGAAGGTTCTGGAGTCCGCGATCGCGAACGCCGAGCACAACGACGGCGCCGACATCGACGAGCTGAAGGTCAAGACCATCTACGTCGAACAGGGTGCAACCCTCAAGCGCTTCACCGCGCGCGCCAAAGGCCGCGGCAACCGCATCAGCAAGCCCACGTGCCATGTGTACGTGACGGTTGGCAACTAACAGGCTCAGGACACTATGGGACAAAAAATCCATCCTACCGGCTTCCGCCTGTCGGTCAGCCGCAACTGGGCCAGCCGCTGGTACGCCAACAACCGTGACTTCGCCGGCATGCTGGCCGAAGACATCAAGGTGCGCGAATACCTCAAGGCCAAGCTCAAGAACGCCGCGGTCTCGCGCGTCCTGATCGAGCGCCCGGCCAAGAGCGCCCGCATCACCATCTTCTCGGCCCGCCCGGGTGTGGTGATCGGCAAGAAGGGCGAAGATATCGAAGCCCTGAAGAAAGAGCTCGGCAAGCGCCTGGGCGTGCCGGTGGCAGTGAACATCGAGGAAGTGCGCAAGCCCGAAATCGATGCCCAGCTGATCGCCGACTCGATCACCCAGCAGCTGGAAAAGCGCATCATGTTCCGCCGTGCCATGAAGCGCGCCATGCAGAACGCGATGCGCCTGGGCGCCCAGGGCATCAAGATCATGTCCGCAGGCCGCCTGAACGGCATCGAAATCGCGCGTACCGAGTGGTACCGCGAAGGCCGCGTGCCGCTTCACACCCTGCGCGCCGACATCGACTACGGCTTCTCCGAAGCCAAGACCACTTACGGCGTCATTGGCGTCAAGGTCTGGGTCTACAAGGGCGATACGCTGGGCCGCAACGATGCGCCCGTGGCTGAAACCCCGCGTCCTGATGAAGAGCGCCGTCCGCGCGGTCCCCGCCGTGACGCCCGCCCGGGTGACCGTCCCACCGGCGACCGCCGTGGTCCGGCTCCCCGCCGCCCCGCAGCTGGTGCGGGCAATGTTGCGCCGGCTGACGGCAGCGACAAGCCCGCAGAAGCAACGACAGGTGCCGATGCACCGAAAACTACCGTTAAGCGCGTCCGCAAGGTTGCCGCGCCGGCTGCTCCCGCTGCCGACGGTAAAGGAGAATAAACATGCTGCAACCCGCTCGCCGCAAATACCGCAAAGAGCAGAAGGGCCGCAACACCGGCATCGCTACCCGGGGCAACTCGGTGGCATTCGGTGACTTCGGCCTCAAGTGCACGGACCGCGGCCGCCTGACGGCCC
>CALRME020000299.1:0-4788 GCA_943369045.1 Sphingobacterium thalpophilum | reverse complement strand
GAAGAAGAAGGCCTTGATGAGGATGTTCAGCAGGTAGGTGTCGAACACCAGTGGGCCGGCGGCGACCAGCACGGCGCCGGCCAGCGCCAGACCGATCAAGCCGCGGCCTGAGACGTGCGGGATGGCTGGCATGGGCGTGACGGTAGCCGCGGCGGTGATAGGGGATGCAATCTGTTCAGTCACGGGCAAAACCTTTGGGACGGATGCGCAATGTCACGGCCGCGAGTAGCGCGATGGTCAGGCCACCGAGCACGGGGCTCGCGTAGGTGCTGACCAGCACCTGGCAGGCACCGAAAACGGCGCAGGTGAGCAGCAGGCTGGCCACCGAGTGGCCCGACACCATGACGAGCATGAAAGCGCTCACCAGCCAGGGCACACCCATCATCGGGTCCAGGCTGGACAGGGGCGTGATCACCGTGCCGGCCAGCGTTCCCAGGCCGGCGCCAAGGCTGAAGGTGGCGAAACGCACCAGGCTGGAATTGATGACCAGGCTGCTGGCCAGCTCCTCGTTCATGATCACGGCCCGAGTCTTCACGCCGAAGCGCGTGCCGTTGAGCACGGCATGCAGCGCGGCGCAGATGGCCAGGGCCAGCGGCACCAGCAGCAGCCGGTAGGCCGAGTAGTCGATGCCGCCAATCGCCCAGGTGCCCTGCAGCGGCGCGGCGGCGAACTTGATGTCGCGCCCGAAGCCCATCACGATCAGCTGGCCGATCACGATGCCCAGGCCCCAGGTGGCCAGGATGGCATCGAGCGGCCGCTTGTACAGCGGGCGCACGATCAAGAGCTCCACCGCCATGCCGGTGAGCGCGCCGCACACGACGGACAGCGGCCAGCCCCACCACGGGTCCAGACCCAGCTGTGTGACGGCGAACGACACATAGCCGCCCATCGTCAGCAACGCACCGTGCGCGAAGTTGACGATCTTCATCACGCCGAAGATCATCATCAACCCCGCCGTCACGATGAACAGCATGGCCGCCGTCGTCAAAAAGTCCAGTAACAGCGCCATTCGTTTCTCCGGTCAGCCATGCTGTGGTCCCCTCTTACTTGATGTTCGGGCACTGCGCGCCCGGGTCAACACTGGCGTACGTTTCCAGGATGCGGATCGAGCCGTCCGAGCGCACCTGGCCCAGACGCATCGACAGGGGCGTGTGGCGGGACTTGTTCATCTGCACGGCGCCGCGCGGGCCGGTGAAGGTGGCATCGCCCAGTGCCTTGACGACCTTGTCGGTGTCAGTTGACTTTGCCTTCTCCACGGCCGCCTTGTAAAGGAAGAAAGCCTCGTATTGCGGCACGGAGAGCTCGTTGGGCGCTTTCACGTCGGCGCCGAACTTGGCCATCATCTTCTTGAGGAAGCCCTGGTTTTCCGGCGTGTCGATGCCCGTGAGGTAGGACGCAGTGAGGAACTGGCCAGTAGCGGCGTCACCCATGGACTTGGCCGTGCCTTCGTCGATAGCGAGGTTGCCGTAATTGAGCGTCAGGCCGGCGGCCTTGAGCTGTTTGGCCAGCGAGACGTTGGGCGCGCCGCCTGCGGTCGCGCTGATCAGCGCATCGGGCTTGGCCGCGCGGATCTTGGAGACCACCGCCGTCCAGTCGCTGCCGTCAATCGGCAGGTATTCCTCGCCGATCACCTTGCCGCCCGACTGCTGGATGTACTTCGAGGTGAACTCCAGCATGCCGCGGCCGAAGGAATAGTCGCTGCCGACCAGGAAGAAGGTCTTGGCCGCCTTGGTCTTGACGAAGAAGTCAACCACCGGCGCGACCTGCTGCTCGGGCACCCAGCCGTTGACGTACATGTAGTTGTTGCACGAGCGCCCTTCATAGAACGAGGTGTAGATGTAGGGCACCTTGCCGCGCGAGACGATGGGCAGCGCGGCATTGCGCGCGGCGCTGGTTTCCATGGCGATGATGGCGCTGACTTTCTTCTGGAAGATGAGTGTGTCGAAGGCCTTTTGCGCACCGACGGCGCCCGAGGCGTCATCGACAATCTCGAGTTCGACCTTGCGCCCCAGGATGCCACCGGCCTGGTTGATTTCGTCCACGGCCAGCTGCGACGACTGCACAACAGCCGGCGCGATGACGCTGTTGGCGCCGGACAGGCCCACGGCCACACCGATGCGGATCGGATCGGCCGCGTGCGCGGCGAAGGCCATCAGCGCGGCAAGGGCGACGCAGGACTGGACGGCGGTCTTGTGAAAACTTCTCATGGAAAGCTCCTGGTTAGGTTGGGGAGTTGAAGGGGGCGGAAGTGTCAATGCCTGGGCAGAGGCCACCCGGTGCCCAGCATGGTGTCGTAGACGTCGTCGCGCCGGTCGCGGATCACGTCGTTGAAAGCGTTGAGGTGACGTGTCAGGCGCGAGCTGCGGATGTTGATCCGCGCGCAGAGGATTTCCTCGCCGTCGGTGCTCGCGGGTCCGGCCAACGGCCAGCCGTCGGCGCCCACGATCAGGCTCTGGCCGATGAAGGGCTGGCCGCGCTCGGTACCCGTGCGGTTGGCGCAGACGATGTTCAACCCGTTGCTGTGGGCGTTGGCCATCGCCAGTGTGTTGGCCATCGCCGGCTTGGCCGGCAGCTGGCCGGGCATGGGCACCCAGTTGGTCGGCATGCAGACGATGTCGGCACCCTGCACCGCCAGCAGGCGATACACCTCGGGGAACCAGCCGTCATAGCAGATGACCGATGCGATGCGGCCCAGTTCGGTGTGCACCACCGGCAGGCCCAGGTCGCCCGACTCGAAAAACAGGTGCTCGTCGCCCCACAGGTGCAGCTTGCGGTAGGTGCTGATGTGGCCTTGCGGGCCGATGGTGACGGCAGCGTTGTAGAGGCGGTTGCCGGCTCGCTCGGCCATGCCCGCCACGATGTGGACCTTGTGCGCACGCGCCGCGTCCTCCCAGGCCTGGGTGCTTTCGCCGCCGGGGATTTCCTCGGCCAGCGAGAACGCTTCCTGCCGGCTGCGAAACACGTAGCCGGTGTTGCACAGCTCGGGCAACACGATGACTTGCGCGCCCTGCTGCGCGGCCTGCGCAATGCAGTGCAGCGAGCGTGCGAGGTTGCGCGCCTTCTCGCCGACCACGGGCGCCATCTGGATGGCCGCGACCGTGATGTCCGGGAAACCGTCCGCGCCAGGCGCAGGCTTTTCAATCGACATTCCGAACTCCAAAAACAAAAAAGCCCCTGACCGCGCTTGCGCGCAAATCAGGGGCTTTCATAGCCGTTATGTGGTCAGCAATCTTGCTGAGGGACTGTCGCAACCATGTGGTTTGCGGCAGTCAGTGGGCGGAGATTATTTTGTTTTCGAAACTGTGTCAACAAAAAATATTCGCACGCACTGCTTTACTTCTTGGGCATCAGCACACCCATCATGAGGTCGGTATTGAGCTTGGCCATCTGCTGCATCAAGGCCCACTGCTTGGTCATGATCTGCGAGAACTCGGGGCTGGTCGGGTTGGCCTGGCCGGACATGGCGAGCTTGGCGGTCTCCTGCCCTATGGCTTGCTGTTCCGCCATGATCTTTTTCACCGCTGCGTTGTATTCGTCGAGAGTCATGATGGTTCCAGTTCGAGTGCAGGGCGGAGCGCCCAGGGCCATCTTAGTCACTGGAAGCGGCTTGCGCCACCGGGCAATTTTTTCATGCAGGTGGCGAACTGCGCGCTGCCGAGCCAGCGGTGCAGCCAATGCTGCGTGGCAGGCAGTGCTTGCGCATCGAACCACGCGGCGTCCACCGCACGAAACTGCCGCACGAACGGAAAGATGGCCAGATCGGCGGCGCAGGGTTCAGCGCCGCCCAGCCATCGCGCCGTGGCCAGCCGCAGTTCGAGGGGCGTCAGCAGGCAGTGCATGCCGGCGTCGCGCGCGGTAGCCGCATCGGCGCCTTCAAACCGCCCGGGATATTTGTAGCGGTCCAGCTGCTGCTTGAACGGGCCGTCGTTGAGCCCGACCAGGGTGAGGTTGTCCTGTGACTGCGCCCGATGCCACCAGCCGTCGTCATCGCGGCCTTCGAAGGCCCAGCGCATGATGTCCAGGCTCTCCTCGATGACCCTGCCATCGGCCAGCACCAGCACGGGCACCGTTCCTTTCGGCGACGCCGCAAGCATCCCTGCGGGCTTGTCGCGCAGCACGATCTCATGCGCGTCGAATCCGATGCCCGCCTGCAGCAGCGCCATCCGCGCGCGCATGGCGTAGGGGCAGCGGCGGTAGGTGTAGAGCAGGGGGCGGTCAGCGCCTGCCGCACCGGTTTCATGGTGCGGCTTGCACTGCACGCGGGGCTACGCCACGAAAACGGTGGACGCAGCCGACGCCCCCGTCGACAGGGCCGTCACGCCGGTCACACCGGTCAGCTGGACGATCACATCGACGCCCGCCGCATAAGTGGCCGTCGTGTCGCCTTGTTCGTACACATAGGTATTGCCGCTGTGTTCGAAAGCGACCGTGTTGTACTGGGTAGTGCCCGCCAGCGACGCGGCGGCGTCGATCTTGTTCTGCAGCGTCGCCCCGGCGGCCGCCGTGCCGGAGAACGTGATGATGCCGCTGGCGATGGCGCCCGACAGGTTGGTCACACCCGTGGCGGCGGCGCCCGCGTTGGCTGCGATCGTGGCGGTGTTGATGACATCGAGCTTGTCGCCGGTGCCCGCCACATTGGTAAAGCCCGAGATGGTCTGGAACACGGTGGACGTGCTGCCGGTGGCCGAGGTGACGAGCACCTGGTCGGCCTTGGTGGTTGATTTGGTGAGGTCCACGGTGAGGGGCGCGGCGCCGCCCGTGAGCACATTGGTGCCCGACGAGCCCTTG
>CALRME020000298.1:0-4804 GCA_943369045.1 Sphingobacterium thalpophilum | reverse complement strand
CAGCCCGATTTCCAGGCCGCGATGGCGCGCCGGGCGCTGGACGCCGGCATGACGCTGAACCCGCGCGACGTGCTGGCCACCAGCGGCAATACCGAAGCCGTGCACCTGGCCCTCACTGCTGTGGCGCAGCCGGGCGATGTGGTGGCCGTGGAGTCACCCACCTATTACGGCCTGCTGCAGGTGATCGAGTCGCAGGGCATGAAAGTGCTCGAGATCCCGTGCAGCCGGCACACCGGCATTTCGCTGGAGGCGCTTGAACTGGCCGTGCAGACGGAGCCGCGCCTGAAGGCCGTGGTGGCCATGCCCCACCTGCAGATGCCCTTGGGCACGCTCATGCCCGACACCCACAAGGCGGCGCTGGCCGAGTTCTGCAGCGAGCACGACCTGGCGCTCATCGAGGACGACTCCTACCGCCTGCTGGTGGAGAGTGCGCAAGCGCCCCGGCCGGTGAAAGCGTGGGACAGGACCGGCCATGTCATCTACTGCGAGTCCTTCAACAAGACCCTGGCGCCCGGGCTGCGCCAGGGCTGGATGAACGCCGGCAAATGGCACGAGCGCGTGCACATGCTCAAGTTCGCGCAAAGCCGAAGTACACCAGCCTGGGGGCAGTTGCTGGTGGCCCGCTGGGCGGCTTCGCCAGCGTTCGCCCGGCACCTGCAGCGCCTGCGGCTGCAGCTTCGCAGCCAACGCGAGCGCACGGCTCAAGCCATTGCGCGCCACTTCCCGCCGGTGACGCGGCTGGCGCTTCCCCCGGGCGGGCTGTGCCTGTGGGGCGAGCTGCCACAGGGTGTTTCATCGTCCGTGTTGTATGAGCAGGCGCTTCGAGAGCGCATCCGCATTGCGCCGGGGTCGATGTTTTCCAACACCGGCCGCTATGACGGATTTGTGCGCTTTGGCTGCGCGGGGGCGATGTCGCCGGAAGTCGAGGACGCCTACCGCGTGCTGGGCAAGCTCGTGCGGGAACAGCAGGGGCAATGAAAAAAACCCCGCAGTGCGGGGCTTTTTGCTGGAGACCGCCGAATTACTTCAGCTTGGTTTCCTTGTATTCCACGTGCTTGCGAGCCTTGGGATCAAACTTCATGATCGCCATTTTCTCGGGCATGGTTTTCTTGTTCTTGCTGGTGGTGTAGAAGTGGCCGGTACCCGCAGTGGATTCCAGCTTGATCTTTTCGCGTCCGCCTTTGCTTGCCATGGTGGTGCTCCTTAAGCTTGACCACGCGCGCGCAGGTCTGCGAGCACGGCGTCGATGCCATTCTTGTCGATCATGCGAAGGCCGGCATTGCTGATGCGCAGGCGCACCCAGCGGTTTTCGGTCTCGACCCAGAAACGGCGGTATTGCAGGTTCACTTGGAACCGGCGCTTGGTTTTGTTGTTGGCGTGGGAAACATTGTTCCCGACCATCGGGCCCTTGCCCGTGACTTCACATACGCGTGCCATGTGGACACTCCATATTCACGACCGTCACTCACGTGAGGGTCTCACCTCGCCAGAAGGGTGGCGGTAACCCAAGCTGCACGGCGCATGGCCGAAATCAGCAAAGCCTTGAATTATAACGCTTTTTCAGGATTCGCTTTGCTCAAGGAATCTCTGCGCGTCCAGCGCCGCCATGCAGCCCGTGCCGGCGCTGGTGATGGCCTGGCGGTAGACGTGGTCCTGCACGTCGCCGGCGGCGAACACGCCCGGCACGCTGGTCATGGTCGCAAAGCCCTGCAAACCCGACTTGGTGACGATGTAGCCGTCCTTCATCTCAAGCTGGCCCTGGAAGATGTCGGTGTTGGGCTGGTGGCCAATCGCAATGAAGCAACCCTTGAGCACCAGGTCTTCGCTGGCGCCGCCCTGGGTGTCCTTCAGGCGCACGCCGGTCACGCCGGTGGCATCACCCAGCACCTGGTCAAGCGTCTTGAACAGCTTGAGCTCGATCTTGCCGGCCTTGACCTTTTCCATGACCTTGTCCACCAGAATGGGCTCGGCCTTGAACTTGTCGCGCCGGTGGACCAGGTAGACCTTGCTGGCAATGTTGGACAGGTACAGCGCTTCCTCGACGGCGGTGTTGCCGCCACCGATCACGCAGCAGACCTGGTCGCGGTAGAAGAAGCCGTCGCAGGTGGCGCAACCGGAAACCCCACGGCCCATGAACTCCGTCTCCGACGGCAGGCCCAGGTACTTGGCCGAGGCGCCGGTGGCGATGATCAGCGAGTCGCAGGTGTATTGGCTGTCGCCCTTGAGCGTGAACGGCCGCTTGCTGAAATCAACCGCGCTGATGTGGTCGAAGATGATTTCGGTCTTGAAGCGCTCGGCGTGCTCCAGAAACCGCTGCATCAGTTCGGGCCCCTGCACCCCATGGACGTCGGCGGGCCAGTTGTCGACCTCGGTGGTGGTCATGAGCTGTCCGCCCTGGGCCATGCCGGTGACGAGCACCGGGTTCAGGTTGGCGCGGGCCGCGTAGACGGCGGCGGTGTAGCCGGCGGGGCCGGAACCCAGGATCAGGACTTTGGCGTGTTTGGAATTGGGCATGGTAGAAAGCCTGTGTGGAAAACACCACAGCTGGGTGTACAGTTCGGGGCCGAAAGATGAGTATCAACCGCACCGGGCGCGATTGATGCTTTGCAATTTCAATCCGTGCGATTGTAAGAACCCATCGCGCGCATTCATCCTGGAGGGGTTTGCAAATGTCGATGCTGTCCAATCTTGAACTGATACGCAGGGTCCCGCTGTTTGCTTTGCTTACAGCGAACCAGGCCGAAGCAGTGGCGGACGCCGTCGTCAAACGCCGCTTCAAGCGCGGCGAAATCATCGTCGAGCAGGGTGAAAAATCCAACACGCTGTTCATCATCCTCACCGGCCGGGTGCGCGTGGTCACCTCCGACAAGCGCGGCCGCGAGGTGATCCTGGCCACGCTGCAGCCTGGCGACTACATCGGCGAGATGAGCTTGATCGACAACGAAGCCCATTCGGCCACCTGCCGTGCCGAAGTGCAGACCGACATGCTGTCGCTGGGCCGTGCCGAGTTCGCGCGCTGCCTGCCGGAAAACAGCTCCATGGCCTACGCCATCATGAAAGGGCTGGTACAGCGCCTGCGCCAGGCCGACCGCAAGATCGAATCGCTGGCCCTGATGGACGTCTATGGCCGCGTCGCGCGGGCCCTGCTGGAATTCGCCGTGCCCG
The DNA here is from genome assembly GCA_943369045.1 of Sphingobacterium thalpophilum. Taxonomy (GTDB): domain Bacteria; phylum Pseudomonadota; class Gammaproteobacteria; order Burkholderiales; family Burkholderiaceae_C; genus Ramlibacter. The sequence goes on along the minus strand of CALRME020000298.1, from coordinate 1,639 downwards.
ACAAGGACGGCCAGATGACCATCCGCGACAAGATCTCCCGCCAGGACATCGCCAAGATGGTGGGCGCCTCGCGCGAAATGGTCAGCCGGGTCATGAAAGACCTGGAAGACCGCGGTTTCATCGAAACGCGCGAAGACGGTTCCATGCTTATCAAGGACCGGCTCACCACACTCGGCTGATGGCCGACGGGGGTGCATGCTGCTGTAAGCTTGAGCGTCGCTCATGACTTACTCCCTCAATACACTGAACAACACGGCATCAGCCGCCCCCGCACCCCGTTCGGGCGTGGCAAGGTTCGCCCACGAGATCGCGCTCGTTGCGGGGCTCGTGGCCCTGGTGTTCTGGCTCCTGGCCTTGATCAGCTATTCCTCGATGGACCCGGCCTGGTCCACATCCGGTGGCGGCGGGCCTGCGCGCAACTGGGGTGGGCGCCTGGGCGCCTGGGTGGCGGACGCGAGCTATTTCCTGCTGGGTTTTTCTGTCTGGTGGTGCTTCGCCGCCGGGGTGCGCGCGTGGCTGGCAACGCTGGCGCGCTGGATGCGAAGCGGCGTCGCGCCCGAAGCGCCCGCCCAGCCGCGCTTTAGCCGCACGCGCGTCGCGTTCTGGATCGGGCTGGCCGTCCTGCTGGCGGCCAGCTGCGCGCTCGAATGGTCGCGCCTGTACCGGTTCGAGGCGAAGCTGCCCGACCATTCCGGCGGCGTGCTGGGCTACCTCATTGGCCCCGCCGGTGTGAAGTGGCTTGGCTTCACCGGCTCGGGCCTGGTGTTTGTCGCGTTGGCCGTACTGGGCGCGGCGCTGGTCTTCCGCGTCTCCTGGAGCCACGTGGCCGAGCGGGTGGGCGGCTGGATCGACGGCCTGATCGAGTCGCGCCGTGAAAAGCGCGAGATCGCGCAGGACCTGGCTTTCGGCCAGCAGGCGGCCCGCGAGCGCGAGGAAATCGTGCTGGAAGAGCGCATCGAAATCGAGGAGCACCACCCGACGCCGGTGATGATCGAGCCGCAGCTGATCGTTGACGTGCCGCGCAGCGAGCGCGTGGCCAAGGAACGCCAGAAGCCGCTCTTCACGGAGATGCCCGATTCCAAGCTGCCGCAGGTCGACCTGCTCGATGGCCCGACGGGCCGGCAGGAGACGGTGTCCAACGAGACGCTGGAGATGACCAGCCGCCTGATCGAGAAAAAGCTCAAGGACTTCGGCGTCGAGGTGCGCGTAGTGCTGGCCCAGCCCGGACCGGTTGTCACGCGCTACGAGATCGAACCCGCCACGGGCGTGAAAGGTTCGCAGATCGTCGGCCTGGCCAAGGACCTGGCGCGGTCGCTCAGCCTGGTGTCGATCCGCGTGGTCGAAACCATTCCCGGCAAGAACTACATGGCGCTGGAGCTGCCCAACGCCAAGCGCCAGTCGATCCGGCTGTCGGAGATCCTGGGCTCGCAGGTCTACAACGAAGGCAAGTCCATGCTGACCATGGGCCTGGGCAAGGACATCATCGGCAACCCCATCGTCGCCGACCTGGCCAAGATGCCGCACGTGCTGGTGGCCGGCACCACCGGCTCGGGCAAGTCGGTGGGCATCAACGCCATGATCCTTTCGCTGCTGTACAAGGCCGAAGCGCGCGACGTGCGCCTCTTGATGATCGACCCCA
>CALRME020000297.1:0-4833 GCA_943369045.1 Sphingobacterium thalpophilum | reverse complement strand
GGCATGATGCTGGTAGGCGAGCCTGGGTTGGTTTCGATGCCCGAAGCACGGGCCGCAGCCGCGCGCTTGGGATTGGATGTGATCGACCCCACCAGGTACAGCGCGGCCAGGTCCTGTGCCAGCTGCTGCGCGCTCAGGCCGGTGCGCTTTTGCAGGGCGGCGAAATTGCGCGGCGCTGCCGCCAGCTCGCGGATCAGCAGCAGGTGCGAATCCTTGAGTTCGCGCTGCGGCAGCCGCGGTGAGCGGCGAAAGTACAGCGTGTCGGTTCGATAGCGTTTGGGCAGCACGTCCAGGCCCGTGCGAACCGCGTAGTGCCACATCAGCTCGGACAGGTTGCAGCGCCGGAATGGCTCGGGGATGCTGTCTGCAGAAGCGGGGCGCTTGCTCCACATGGCGTCTTCAAAGTCGGCGGGGACGGCGGCGGGAGATATGCCGATTTCCCCTTGCAGGTTTACCACCGCCAACAGCTTGCCATCCTGGCTGACGTGGTAGATGCCACCGCCGAGCATGCTTTCGTCCTGCAGGATGCGTGCGGCCAGCGCAAACTGCGAGGCCAGCGGCATCAGCCAGGTGCTGAACTTTTCCAGTACGGTCCGCATGCTGGGAACGGAGACGGCATCAAAAGTGAAGCTCGGTTCGAAGTCGCGCGATGACAGGGGAAGCGAGAACGCGAGCGGCCGGTCGCTCTCGCGCGGATTCAAGTGCAGCGCCGGCTCTGACGGGCACCCTGAGCCCACGCGCAGGGTACCGTCGGGGCGCTGCTGGACCTTCGAGCCGTTAACCCACCAGGCATCCGCCTCGACAAAACGCACCACCTGCCAGGAAATACCGGGCGGCGAAGCAGCCTGCAAAGCCGCGCCCAGCGTCTTTTTCTGCTCTGTCGAAAATCCCGCCAGGCCCAGGCGAAGCACGGGCAGTTCCGCCAACATCTTGCATACCCCCGGAGAAAGCTTTGCGACCGATGCCGGACCCGGCATCCATGCACAGAATATAGGCGAGACGTTACTAGTTGTAAATAATTTAACTAAAAATATCGCCCGATTTAGCGACCCCGGCGCGCCTTGACTGCTTCTGACAATACGTCCAGCACTTCCAGCGAATCACCCCATCCCAGGCAGGCATCTGTAATACTTTTACCGTATTCAAGCGACTTGGAATCGTCCTTGCCAGGGGTGAATTTCTGCGCGCCGGCGTTCAGGTGACTTTCCACCATGAGGCCGAACACGCTGCGCGAACCCGAAGCCACCTGCCGGGCGATGTCCCGGGCAACCTCCACCTGCTTTTCGTGCTGCTTGCTGCTGTTGGCATGGCTGCAATCGACCATCAGCGTTGCCGGCAGCTTCGCCGCCTCAAGGTCCTTGCAGGCGGCCGCAACACTGGCAGCATCGTAGTTGGGCGCCTTGCCGCCGCGAAGGATCACGTGGCAGTCCTTGTTGCCGTTGGTCTGCACTACGGCGACCTGGCCATTCTTGTGGACCGAAAGGAAATGGTGGCCGCGCGCGGCCGCCTGGATCGCGTCTGTGGCGATGCGGATGTTGCCGTCCGTGCCGTTCTTGAAACCGATCGGCGCGGACAGGCCCGATGCGAGTTCGCGGTGCACCTGGCTTTCGGTCGTGCGCGCGCCTATGGCGCCCCAGGAAATCAGGTCGCCGATGTACTGCGGCGAGATCACGTCCAGGAATTCGCTGCCGGCCGGCAGGCCCAGGCGGTTGATCTCGATGAGCAGCTGGCGGGCGATGCGCAGGCCTTCATCGATGCGGTAGCTCTCGTCCAGGTACGGGTCGTTGATCAGGCCCTTCCAGCCGACGGTGGTTCTTGGCTTTTCGAAATAAACCCGCATCACCACTTCCAGGGTTCCGCTGTGCCTGGCGCGCGCTTCCTTGAGGCGGCGGGCATAGTCCAGCGCGGCGCCCGGGTCGTGGATCGAGCAGGGCCCGATCACAACCAGCAAGCGGTCATCTTTGCCTGCAATGATGTTGTGGATGTTGCGGCGCGTATCCGTAATCAGCGACTCCACCGCGGTGCCGCTGATGGGGAAGAAGCGGATCAGGTGTTCGGGAGGAGGTAGCACGGTGATTTCCTTGATGCGTTCGTCGTCGGTCTGGCTGGTCTTGTCGACGGGGTGCGCATACCAGGCATCGCTGGCGGAGGTGGACTTTGCATTCATCGTGGGCTCCTGCTTTCTTGAAAAATCGAAGGGTTCTTGGGGAAAAACGGGCATAAAAAAACCGCCGGGGATTCCGGCGGTTTCTGGGGAGTTCGGTGCGTTTTTCAGGTGCGCTCAGATCTCTCCACCGCCGGATGGGTCGGAGAACCAAAAGTAGCCAAAAAAATAGACACGGGTCGTACGCATGACGAGGAATGTATCACATTGATTTAAAGGCGCAGCTTCTTCCACCAGTTCATGGCGCGCTCGACCTGCGGTTCCTCCAGTGCACCCAGGGCCGACTGGTCCTGCTGCTCGCGCGCCTGCCACTGCTCGTACATGTCCAGCAGCAGCATGCCGTCGCCCAGCGTGCGCCAGCCGACAAGCTCGAAATCCTCCGCCGTGACCAGCAGTTCGGAGGCCTTGGGGCCACCATCGAGCAGCCACTGGCCAATCAAAACCCGGAAGTTGTTGAGCGCCTGCAGGTAGGCGGCGTACTCGTAGAGGCCACGCCAGCCGACCCCCAGCGCGATGACAAGCTGGCGGTGCGCCCGCAGCACAGTCAGCATGTCCACCAGCATCGGCGCCACCACCACGCGTTGGCGGCTGAGCTTCAGGCTGGCGATGACGGCCTCCACATGCGAGGCCAGAAGGCTCATGCTTTCGCTGAACTGCCGGCAGTCCTCATCAGCAACCGAATTGCGCAGGAAATTGCTGAGCTCGCCAAACGTCTGGATGCTCGGCAGGTTGGTTGACGGATCAATCTGCAGCCGCGAGTTGGTCATGCGGTCCTGCCCGTCCTGCCCCGGCTAGGCCGTGCCGCCGACGGTCAGGCCGTCAATGCGCAGCGTGGGCTGGCCGACGCCGACGGGGACGCTCTGGCCTTCCTTGCCGCAGGTGCCCACACCGCTGTCCAGAGCCATGTCGTTGCCGATCATGGTCACGCGCGTCAGTGCGTCCGGGCCGTTGCCCACGATGGTGGCGCCCTTGACGGGATAGAGGATCTTGCCGTTCTCGACCCAGAAGGCTTCGCTGGCCGAGAACACGAACTTGCCCGAGGTGATGTCGACCTGCCCGCCGCCGAAGTTGGTGGCGTACAGGCCCTTCTTGATGCTGGCAACAATTTCATCGGGCTGCCTGTCGCCGCCCAGCATGTAGGTGTTGGTCATGCGCGGCATGGGAATGTGCGCATAGCTTTCGCGCCGGCCGTTGCCGGTGGGCTTGACGCCCATCAGGCGCGCGTTCATTGAATCCTGGATGTAGCCGCGCAGGATGCCGTCCTCGATCAGCACATTGCGCTGGCTGGCATTGCCTTCATCATCGACATTGAGCGAACCCCGGCGGTCAGAAATGGTGCCGTCATCGAGCACCGTCACGCCCTTGGCAGCCACCCGCTTGCCGATGCGGCCCGCGAACGCGCTGGAGCCCTTGCGGTTGAAGTCGCCTTCGAGCCCATGGCCTATCGCCTCATGCAGCAGGATGCCGGGCCACCCCGGGCCAAGCACCACAGTCATTTCACCCGCCGGCGCAGGACGCGCCTCCAGGTTGGTGAGCGCCGCTTTGACCGCGTCATCGACGTAAGTGCTGATCTGCTCGTCCGTGAAATAGGCCAGGCCGAAGCGGCCACCGCCGCCGCCCGAGCCCATCTCGCGCCGGCCGTTCTGCTCGGCAATCACCGTGACCGACAGGCGCACCAGCGGGCGCACGTCCGCGGCCAGCGTGCCATCGGCACGCGCCACCATCACCACGTCGTATTCGCTGGCAAGGCCTGCCATGACCTGGGCCACGCGCGGATCCTTGGCCCGGGCCAGGCGTTCGACCTTGCCCAGCAGCTCGACCTTGGCCGTGCTGTCCAGGGTGCTGATGGGGTCAACCCCGTTGTAGAGCGAACGGCTTGAAGCAACGCGCCGGGCCGGCACCCTGGTGCGCGCATTGCGGGCGGCCGAAGAGATCGAGCGCACGGTGCGGGCGGCATCGAGCAACGACGCTTCGGAGATATCGTCGGAATAGGCAAAGGCTGTCTTCTCGCCGCTCACCGCGCGCACACCTACCCCCTGGTCGATGCTGAAGCTGCCGGTCTTGACGATGCCCTCTTCCAGGCTCCAGCCTTCGCTGCGGGTGTACTGGAAATACAGGTCCGCATCGTCCACCTTGTGCGCCGTGATTTCCGCCAGGGCACGGGAGAGGTGGGATTCGTTGAGGCCGAAGGGCTCAAGCAGCAGGCGCTGGGCCGTGGCCAGGCGCTCGATGGTGGGTTCGCGGGAGATCATCGAACCATTCTAGCGACGGGGAACAACCCGTGCGCGGGTGTTGATGCCCCCGCGGCTCAGCTGCGTGCGCTGTCTACGGTCTGCAGCAGGGCGCGCTGGTCTAGGTCCTGCAGCAGGGCCTGGGCGGAGGCGTAACGGCTCGCGGGCTCTTTGGCCATCAGCTTCTCGACCACGGGCTGCAGCGCCGCATGCGCCGGCGGCAGGGCTGGCGTGGGCGCTGTCAGGTGGCGCGCCAGAAGCACGTCCAGAGAGTCTGCCCGGAAGGGCCTCTCGCCCGCCAGCATCTCGAACATCATCACGCCCAGGCTGTAAAGATCGGAAATGGGCGTGATCTCCCGGCCGGCAGCCTGTTCCGGGCTGAGGTAATACGGCGTTCCCACCACATCGCCGTGGCGGGTTTGTGTGAGCGCCATGTTC
>CALRME020000296.1:0-4834 GCA_943369045.1 Sphingobacterium thalpophilum | reverse complement strand
CTCCTGGGCGTTGAACTGCACGCACATGGAGTTGAGCTTCTCGATGCCCACGCCGTGCTCGCCGGTCACCGTGCCGCCCATGGCCACACTGGTCTCCAGGATGTCGGCGCCGAAAAGTTCGCAGCGGTGCAGCTGGTCGGGGTCGTTGGCGTCGAACAGGATCAGCGGGTGCAGGTTGCCGTCGCCGGCGTGGAACACGTTGGCGCAGCGCAGGCCGTACTTCTTCTCCATCTCCTGGATCGCCAGCAGGATGTCGGCCAGGCGCTTGCGCGGGATGGTCGAGTCCATGCACATGTAGTCGGGGCTGATGCGGCCCGAGGCCGGAAAGGCGTTCTTGCGGCCGCTCCAGAAACGCAGGCGCTCGGCCTCGTCGCGGCTCACGGCAATGGCCGTGGCGCCGGCATGGCGCAGCACCTCGCTCATGCGGCCGATTTCTTCTTCCACTTCCTCGGGTGTGCCGTCGCTCTCGCACAGCAGGATGGCCTCGGCCGTGAGGTCGTAGCCCGCGCGCACGAAGTCCTCCACGGCCGCCGTCATCGGTTTGTCCATCATCTCCAGCCCGGCCGGAATGATGCCGGCGGCGATCACGGCCGCGACCGCGTCGCCGGCTTTGCGGATGTCGTCGAAGCTGGCCATGATGCAGCGCGCCAGCTGCGGTTTGGGCACCAGCTTGACGGTCACTTCCACCGTCACGGCCAGCATGCCTTCGCTGCCGACCACCACCGACAGCAGGTCCAGGCCCGGCGCGTCGAGCGCGTCGCCGCCGAATTCGACCGGCTCGCCTTCCACCGTGAAGCCGCGCACCTTGAGCACGTTGTGCAGCGTCAGGCCGTACTTGAGGCAATGCACGCCGCCCGAGTTCTCGGCCACGTTGCCGCCTATGGTGCAGGCGATCTGGCTGGACGGGTCGGGCGCGTAGTACAGGCCCAGCGGCGCGGCCGCCTCGCTGATGGCCAGGTTGCGCACGCCGCACTGAACGACGGCGGTTCGGGCCAGCGCGTCGATCTTCACGATGCGGTTAAAGCGCGCCAGCGAGAGCGTCACACCCAGCGCATGCGGCAGTGCACCGCCCGAAAGTCCGGTGCCCGCGCCGCGCGCCACCACCGGCACCTCCAGCGCGTGGCAGGCCTTGAGCACGGCCTGAACCTGCGCTTCGGTCTCAGGCAGGGCGACGACCAGCGGGCGCTGGCGGTAGGCCGTCAGGCCGTCGCATTCGTAGGGCGTGATGTCTTCGCTGTTCCACAGCAGGGCGTGGGCCGGCAGCACGGCGGTGAGCGCGCGCACGATCTGCGACTGGCGTTCGGCGCGTTCGAGCGCGGCGGTATCGGCGGGAGCGTTCATGCGGCTACTTTAGTGCGGCCGCTGCGCGGTGGGCTGAAGTTTTTTGCAGCCCAGGATGAAAAATCACGCAAGCAGTATCCATGCGGCCTGCAGCCCGAAAACGGCCCGCAAGCCGCGCCCATACTGCTTCAGCGCTTCCAGGCCTTGACCGCTCAGGCCAGGCTTTTCTTCAGCCACTCGGCAAAGGCCGCGCATTCCCAACGGTCCATCGCCCCCGTGCGCCAGCAAAGGTAATGCGCGTGCGGGCTGGGCACGTTGCGCTGCGAGATGCGCTCCAGCGTGCCGTTGTCCAGCCAGGGCTGGCCGAGCTTGAGCCGCACCAGCGCGATGCCCAGGCCCTGCGCTGCCGCGTCGCACATCAGTCCGATGTCGTTGAACGACGAGCCTTCGCCCGGCTCGCCCGCGTCCACGCCGTGCGCCAGGAACCAGGTGCGCCAGGGCTCCAGCGGGCTTTTAATCAGCTTGGCGGCCTGCAGCTCCTCGATGCTCTCGAACGGCCCGTTGGCGCGGATGAAGGCGGGCGAGGCCAGCGGCGTCACCTCGTCGGTCATCAGGCACACGTGCTCCATGTCGGCATAGCGGCCGGTGCCGTAGCGGATCACCAGGTCGGCGTCCTCGGCCACCACGTCCAGCAGCGGGATGGAGACCTGCAGCGTGAGGTCGATCTCGGGGTAGGCCTCGATGAAGCCGCGCAGCCGGGGCATGAGCACCGAGCGCGAGAAAGTCGGCGTCACGGCCACGCGCAGCTTGCGCTTGCCCTGCGCCCCGTCCTTGCCGGGGAATTTCTCCAGGATGGCGATGCCCTCGCGCACATGGGCCAGGTATTCGCTGCCTTCGGTGGTCAGCGAGAAATCGGCGCGGCCGAACAGCTTGGTGCCGATGATCTGTTCCAGCTGCTTGACGCGGTGGCTCACCGCGCTGGGCGTGACGTGCAATTCCTCTGCGGCCTGCGTCACTGACCGCAGGCGGGCCAATGCCTCAAAGGTGAGCAGGCACTGGATCGGCGGAATGCGCGCGGTCATGACCTTATTTGAAGATCACCGTCTTGTGCCCGTTGAGCAGCACGCGGTGTTCGCTGTGCCACTTCACTGCGCGGGCCAGCACCTGGCTTTCGGTGTCGCGGCCCATGGCCGTGAGGTCTTCCACGGTCTTGCTGTGGTCGGCGCGGGCCACGTCCTGCTCGATGATCGGGCCTTCGTCCAGGTCGGCCGTCACGTAGTGGGCGGTGGCGCCTATCAGCTTCACGCCGCGGTCGTGCGCCTGGTAGTAAGGCTTGGCGCCCTTGAAGCTGGGCAAAAAGCTGTGATGGATGTTGATGGCGCGGCCCGAAAGCTTGCGGCACAGGTCGTCCGACAGGATCTGCATGTAGCGCGCCAGCACGACCAGCTCAGCCCCTTCGGCCTGGATGATTTCGTACTGCTTCGCCTCGGCCTGCGCCTTGGTGGCGGCCGTGACGGGGATATGGTGGAACGGGATGTTGTAGCTGGCTGCCAGCTGGTAGAACTCGCGGTGGTTGGAAATGATGGCCGTGATCTGCACCGGCAGCAGGCCGCTCTTCCAGCGGAACAGCAGGTCGTTGAGGCAATGGCCTTCCTTGCTGACCAGGATGACGGTGCGCATCGGCGTGGTCGTCGCATGCAGCTGCCAGTCCATCTTGTACGGCTCGGCGAAGAACTTCAGCTGCGCCTTCAGGTCCTCGTGCGTCAGCTGGTCGCAGCCGAACTGCACCCGCATGAAGAACAGGCCCGTGCCGTGGTCGTTGTACTGCGCGGCCTCTTCGATGTTGCCGCCGCGTTCAAGCAAAAAACCCGAAACCGCGTGGACGATGCCCGGCCGGTCGGGGCAGGAAAGGTTGAGGATATAAGCGTGATTCATACGGGATCAATTGTCCCAGAAGCCGAAAACCGGGGGCTGCGGTGCCAAAATGTCCGTTCGCAGTGCTTTCAGGAGACCGCCATGGCCTACACCGACTTCAACATGGACAACCAGTGGTTGCCCTTCACCCCCAACCGCAGCTTCAAGAAGGACCCGCGCGTCTTTGTGGCGGCCGACGGGATGGAATTCACCACGCACGACGGCCGCAAGGTCATCGACGGCATCTCCAGCCTGTGGTGCGTGGGCGCGGGCCACAACCGCAAACCCATCAACGAAGCGATCAAGAAGCAGCTGGACACCCTGGACTACGCCACGGCGTTCCAGGGGTCCAACGACAAGGCCTTCAAGGCCGCCGAGATGATCGCGGCCATGGCGCCCGGTGACCTGAACAAGGTGCTGTTCTGCAACTCTGGCTCCGAAGCAGCCGATACCTCGATGAAGGTCGCGCTGGCCTACCACCGCGCCCGTGGTGAAGGCCACCGCAATATCTTCATCGGCCGCGAGAAGGGCTACCACGGCGTGGGCTTTGGCGGCATGAGCGTGGGCGGCATCCCGGCCAACCGCAAGGTGTTCGGCACGTCCCTCCTGCCGCGCGTGGACCACATGCGCTTCATCCACGACCCGGCCAATGCCTACATCCACAACCAGGAGCCGGAGTCGAAGGAAGACTACCTGCTGGAGCTGGAGCAGCGCATCCTGCCGCTGCACGACCCGAGCAATGTGGCCGCCATCATCGTCGAGCCCGTGTCGGGTTCGGCCGGCTGGTACCTGCCGCCCAAGGGTTACCTCAAGCGCCTGCGCGAGATCTGCGACAAGCACGGCATCCTTTTGATCTTTGACGAGGTCATCACCGGCTTCGGCCGCATGGGCACCAACTTCGGCTCGGATTTCTACGGTGTGGTGCCCGACATGCTCAACTTCGCCAAGGCCGTGACCAACGGCGTGATCCCGCTGGGCGGCGTGATCTGCCGCGACAAGCTGTACGACGCCATGATGAAGACCGACGCGCCCGAGCACGTCATCGAGTTCTTCCACGGCTACACCTACTCGGGCCACCCCGTGGCCTGCGCCGGCGCCATCGCCACGCTGGAGTTGTTCAAGCAGGAAAACCTGTTCGCCCGCGCCGGCGAAATGGGCAAGGTGCTGGGCGATGCCTTCCACAGCACGCTCAAGGGCCTGCCCAATGTGGTGGGCATCCGCAGCCTGGGCCTGGCCGCCGCGGTGGAGCTGGCGCCGATTGCCGGCACGCCGGGCAAGCGCGCCTACAACATCTTCCTGGACTGCTATCACAAGGGGGTGCTGGTGCGCCCGGCCGGTGACGTGGTGGTGATCGCACCGCCCTACATCGTGGAGAAGTCGCACATCGACACGCTGGTCAACACGCTGGCCGATTCGATCAAGGCCAACGCCTGACTCAGGGCTTGGCCGGCGCCATCTGCCCTTTCATCTCTTCGCAGTAGTCTTTCTGCGGCGGCTGCTCCGGCCAGCGTAGCGACCTGGCGCGCACTGTGGCCGGCAGGTGTTGCGGCACGCCCAGCGTTTCGTCCACGTGCGCGGCGCCCGCTAGCAGCACCACCGTCTTGCCCGGCCGCACGGCGCCCGCCACGGTTTGCGCCAT
>CALRME020000295.1:0-4834 GCA_943369045.1 Sphingobacterium thalpophilum | reverse complement strand
GGCCAGCGAGCCGAATTCCTTCTTCAGCTCGATCGCCCTGCCAGCGTTGTTGATGGCCGAGACGATCTTGCCGCGGTGCCGCACGATGCCGGCGTCGCCGACCAGGCGCTCCACGTCCTTCTCGCCAAACCGCGCCATCTTCTCCACCTCGAAGTTGGCAAAGCCTTTGCGGAAGGCCTCGCGCTTGTTCAGGATGGTCAGCCACGAGAGCCCGCTCTGGAAGCCCTCCAGGCAGATCTTCTCGAACAGGCGCCGGTCGTCCGCCACCGGGAAGCCCCACTCCGCGTCGTGGTACGCGGTGTAGACCGGCGTCGCCTGGCACCAGGTGCAGCGGCACACGCCGGCTTCGTCTTCAAACAAACCTTCGGGGATCGCGCGTTTAACCATGGCCGTGATGTTAAGCGCCCGCCGGCCGCTACCAGCCCAGCCCGAACTTCAGGGCCAGCATCACCCCGGTCCCGCAGACGATGGTGCCGAACAGGCTGCCGCGCCAGGCATAGAAGGCCAGCCCGCCCAGGGCGCCGAAGATGCGCGCGTCGCGCCAGGTGGCGATCAGGTGGCCCTGGGTCAGCACCAGTTCGGGTGCGACCACAGCGGCCAGTGCTGCGATCGGCGCATAGCGCAGCCCTTCGCGCAGCCAGTTGGGCATAGGCAGCTCCTGCTCGGACAGCAGGAACGACGAGCGGCACAACAGGATGACGACGGCCATGCCCAGCGTGGTTAGGAAGATTTCGGTCGGGGTCACGGGTTGGCCCTCCCGCGGCCGGCGTTCACCCGGTCGCTGAGCACGCCCACGGCAACGGCCGCTGCAATGGCCACGACCACGTTGAGTTTCAGCGGCAGCGCATAGGCAGCGACGGCGGCGCAGGCCGCGACCACGGCCGCGACCCAGGACGAAGGTGTGCGCAACTGCGTGCAGGTCAGGGCCAGCAGCGCCATGGTTCCCGCAAAACCCAGCCCCCACGAAGCGGGGATGCCATGGCCCAGCACAATGCCCGTGGTGATGGACAGCTGCCAGACCACGAAGGTGACACCCGCGCTGCCCAGGAAGTAGTCCTCGTAGCGGAAGCCGGGCACCGGCACGGTCTCTGGAAAGCGCCGGGCGAAGATCGCAAAGTTGGTGTCGCCCATCAGGAAGCTGAGCCCGATGCGCCGCCCGCGCGGCAGGTGGGCAAAGTAGGGCCGGTAGTGGAAGCTGAACGCCATGAAGCGCAGGCACACGCACAGCGTCGTGGCCCACACCACCCACATCGGCGCATCGGCCGCGATCAGGGGCAGCGCCGCGATCTGCGCGGAGCCCGCGTACGTAACGGCCGACATGAAGACCGCCAGCGGCACGCCCATGCCGCTCTTGGCCATGGCAACGCCGGCCACCACACCCCAGGCGGCAACGCCAAAGGCCATGGGCAGGGTGTCGATGGCCCCCTCACGAACCAGGGGCCGGCGCGAGAATGCCAGCGCCTGCGCCCACAGCGATGAAAGACGGGATGCCAGACCTGGGCCCTACTGCGCCTGCACGGGCCGGCGGCTCAAGGGCGGCCCCAGCGCAGCACGAAGCTGCTGGCGCCCTTGCCGCGCCCGCCCAGCATCTTCTGCAGCACCTCGGGGCCGGTCAGGCCCGCGGGCAGCGCGCCCGGCTCGTAGTCGGTGGCGATCGCGGTGAAGGTGTAGTGGTGCCAGCCGGTGTTCGGGCCGGCGCAGGGGCCCATGTAGTAAGCCAGCTCCTGCGTGCTCTTGCCGCCGGTGAATTTGGGCGAGGGCTTGTTCACCTCGTTCTCGGCGAAGCCGCCGAGCGACGGGTCGATGCCGTAGGCGACAAAGTGGTAGACACCACTGCCGCCCCGGCCTTCGGGGTCGAACATCACGATGGCCAGGCTTTTGGTACCGGCCGGCACGTTCTTCCAGGCCATCGAAGGCTGCACATTCTGGCCCACGCAATTGGGGTTGCTGGCGAGGTTGCCGGCGTGCTTCGTCTCCAGCCGCCCGTTGTCGGCCACCTGCGGCGACCAGAAGGTGAAGGCGGTTTCATGCACCGGCACACTGCCGGTGGAGGCGCACGCGGCCAGGGCCAGGGCGGCCAGGGGGGACAGGCGCAGCAGGAATTGGCGCATGGGGGAAGTCGGTGTCATGGTGGTCTCCAGCGGGTTGGCCGGACGGAGTTTCTCACGAGCCCGGGCCCCCCTGGGAGCCCTAATAACCCTTGATTTCCGTGTGCGCCGCCACGCGCAGGTCGGGCGCCACCGTGACGGCCACGCGGTACCCGCCGTTGTTCTCGAGGTAGGCCAGGTCGCCCGACTCGATGTGCCGGCCTGCCGCGTCGAAGGCGATCCGCAGGCCCGACTCCCCCCGCGGGCTCACGGCCACCACGGCCTGCGCGCCCGGGGCGATGTTGCCGACGCTGCGCGAGAAGCCCGTGCCGGACACCACGACGTTGGCAAGGCCCACCGGCGCCTGGTTGGCGATGGTGACGACGGGCGCGGGCGAGCAGCCCGCCAGCGTGGCGGCGCATGAAAGCGCCACAGCCCTCAGGAAGGCGGCGGCCTGGCTTGCGATGCTTCGGTTGGGGTCAATCATCAGTGAGGGCGTCAGCGCGGTGCAGTTTTCTTTGGACACCGCTTCTCAAACTTCTCAAGGTCTGCCTGCAGGTATTGGTTGACGACCGGATGCCCCCCAAGTTCGTACTCCCTCGTATCCACGGAATAGACCTTCAACTCGCCCACCTTGCCCCCCGCGGCCGTGCAGGTGCGCGACCATTGCTTCGACTGGCCCACCGGGCATGTGAACGACGGGTACCTGAAGGGCCCGACGACCTTGCAGGCAATCTCGGTCCCGGTCTCGCGGCAGTCAGCCCATCGCTCGATGGATTGAGGATCCTCATACAGCGCCCAGAACCATGGGTTGTTGGGGCCGTTCGCCGAGACATAAGCCTTGTACGCCGGGCTGGCGCCAGGTGAATTCACGTCTGGAGCCACCGTGTCCGAAGAGATCGAGAACGCCTCGCAGGCTGAAAGCGCCAGGAACTGGTACTCGGAGTAGCCAGCCTGGCACGAGAGGCTTGTCATCAACACGGTGCAGGACAGAAGAAACTTTCGCATTGCGCTACCTCAGGTTCAACCCGCGCGCTTCCAGGCAGGTGGCACCAACCTGCCGCGCCTGACCGCCATGACCAGCATGACGATGCCGGTGCTTGTGCACATGAGCAGCGCCGGCACGGACGACTCAAGACCAAAGTTGCCACCCGTGAGCCAGTCGGGGCCTTTCACGGTGGACCGGATCAAGCCCTGTTGCGCGTCGTTGCCGGAGACGATGCCCGAGAAAATGGCCGACTGCGTGTAGTTCCACGCCATGTGAAAGCCGATGCTCAACCAAAGCCGGCGCGTCAGCATGTAGGCCGCAGCCAACAGGATGCCCGCTTCAACGGCGATAAACAGCGCCCCCTCTGCCGTGCCCTGCGGGTTCATCAGGTGGGTCAGGCCGAACACGAGTGAAGAAACCACAAGCGCAGCCCAGCTGCCAAACCACTGCTCGACCGCGCCAAACAGCACGCCCCGGAACAGCAGTTCCTCGTAGACGCTCGAACTCAGCGCCATGGCAATGGCCGGCACCATGTAGCTCAGGGGGTTCAGGCCATCGATTCGGTAGATGCCCAGGGCCATCAGGATCAACTCGCAGGCGGCGTACAGGCCGGCACCGACCAGCAAGCCGATCCCGAGTTGCCGGCCCATATCCCGCACAGCGAGTTCCGGCACGGTGCGCTGCTCGACGAAGTGCGCATAGCCCAGATAGACCGCGAAGCCGGCAATGGCCAGCGCGACGATGTGCAGGACGGCCTTGACGGGCTTCCCGGCGTAGCTGGTCATCGCGTCGGTGTTCAGGGACATCATCAGGACCAGGATGAAGCCGAGCAAGAGCACGCGCGCTGGCGGTGAACTGAGGATGCGGCGTGCGAGTTTGAGCTTCGTGTTCTCGGGTGTTGTCATCATTGCGTTCACCGTCAGGGAGGGGGATACCCGCTGACCGGACCGCGGAAGCAGCGCCATGGCCTGGGTGTGAGTAGCGGCGTCCATTGCCTCAGATTCGACCAAGAACAAAGACGAAGACAACCGCCACGATGGCATAGAGCGCAATGGCGCTTGCAACGGTCGTACGTGACTGGTGCCGGGCACGGAGAAGGGAAACCATGCCGAGGACTGACATACCGTACATCATTGCGGCAACAACGAAGCCTTGCGGCGCCGGAACGAAGACTGGCGCGCCGCCGCCTTTGGGTGATGTCTCGTAACCGCCGTGCGCCACGATGAGTGATCCCCCTATCATTCCGAGCAACACCAACGCGGCAATTGAGATTTTCGCGGCGGTGGAAAGCGGCGGCGGCTTCTGCGGCCCAACGTCTGATGTCCAACGTCGGCGTTGACCGTCAGACGACCTGTCAGACCGCACCGCCGCTCCTCCACTCCCGCCTCAAGAGCGAGTGCAGCATCAAGTCATGATGTGACCCGGCCCAATAGCCAACTTCCCGCAGGCACCCTTCCTCCACAAAACCGAGCCTCCTGAGCACGGCCAGGGACGCCCGGTTGTCGGGATGCACATTGGCTTCTACCCGGTTCAACGCCATCTCCCTGAATCCCCAGCCAAGAGCCGCAGCCAGAGCCTCACTCATATAGCCGCGGCCCTGGTGCAACGGGGAAATCTCATAGCCCACCACGCACATTCTCCAGTTCCGGTTCCAGCGGAACAGGCCGCAAGTTCCAATCAGGCCCGGGACGCCTTTTAGCTGTATGCCCCAGCGAGTGCCGGACGCAGGATCCTCACGCCATTTCGCGAACATCTGGAT
>CALRME020000294.1:0-4846 GCA_943369045.1 Sphingobacterium thalpophilum | reverse complement strand
CGCCCAGACGCGCTTGCCCATGGCCTCGCCGTAGACCAGGGCCGCCAGCGCAGCCGTTGCCAGGGCCTCCAGCGTCAGCATCAATGAAGCGCTGGTGCCACTGGTGCGCTGCAGCCCCCATGCCAGCGCCACCGGTCCCAGCACCGCGCCGAAGGCCGCCACGCTGAGCAGGCGCGGCAGGTCGCCGCGCGCCAGGCGGGCTTCCATATCCACGGGCTTGCGCAGCACGGCCCCGGCAACGGCCGCGCCCGCGTACAGCAGGCAGGCGGTCCAGAACGCGCCGGTTCCCACGCCGAAGTGCTGGACCAGCGGCGTGCTCACGCCGAAGAGAACGGCAGCCGCCAGGGCCAGCAGGCCGCCGCGGATGGCCGGGGATGTACTCATTGCCAGATTGTCACTTGAGCCGGCGTGAGCGGGCTGCTGTCGCGCTACCCGCCGGTCACGCCGGTAGGCAGGTTCCTACGCAGGTCCCCGAAAAAGTACGTCCTGCGCGAACGTAACCAAACCCAAGAATCGTTTCATTGCTGCGTGACGGAGAAACAAACGTCACATGGTGCAAGTAACGAATGAGAACATCCTGGGAGATTGGCGTGATTAAACCTGTCGTGGGCATTGTTTGCGGTACGCGGCCCGAAATCATCAAGCTTGCGCCTGTCTATCACATGCTCGGGCAGACCGGCTGGGCCGATGTGCGATGGGTCCATACCGGCCAGCACGCCCAGATGGGTGACGAAATTCTTGCGTGCTTCGACATCGTGCCGGACGTGCGTTTCGAGCGCCGCGGAACCAGCCTGCAGGACTTCAGCGCCGGTTGCCGCGCCCAGCTCGACGCGCTGATGGAAAGCGATCCGTGGGACCTGTGCATGGTCCAGGGCGACACCGAAAGCGCGTTCCTCGGAGCCCTGGCCGCCTTCTACAGAACCATCCCGGTGGCCCATGTGGAAGCGGGCCTGCGAACCTACAACCTGTCGCGACCCTTCCCTGAAGAGGGCCTGCGCCAGATGATCAGCCGGCTGGCGCGATTTCACTTCGCGCCGACAAAACGCGCCGCGGACGCCCTGCGCAGCGAAGGAATCGCCGAAGAAAAAATCCTGCTGACCGGCAATACGGTGGTCGACGCCCAGCAGTGGGCCTGCACCCACCGCAGCATCGCCCGCAGGACGGCCGGCCGTGGACACATCCTGGTGACGGTGCACCGCCGTGAACACTGGGGCCAGCAGATGGACGACATTTTCGGCGCCGTGGCACAGGTGGCGCGCGAGCACCCAGACCTGAAAGTACTGTTCCCGGTGCACCTGAACCCCATCGTGGGGAATGCCGCGCAGGCCATCCTGGCCGGAGTCCCCAATGTGGAACTCGTGGCTCCCATGGACTACCTCCAGATGCAGCAGGCGCTGGCCGATGCCTGCCTTGTGCTGACCGATTCGGGCGGCCTGCAGGAAGAGGCGCCAACCTTCGGTGTACCGGTACTGGTGCTGCGCCATGAAACCGAGCGCCCCGAAGCGGTGGAAGCCGGCTGCGCGGTGATCGTTGGACCCGAACGCCCGGCCATCGTCAGGGAAGTGCGGCGCCTGCTGCACGACGAGCTGGCCTATCGCCGCATGCAGCAGACGGGCAATCCCTATGGTGACGGCGAGGCCTCGCGCCGCATCGACGCCTGCCTGTCTGAACACCTCGTTGAGGCTCGCAAATGCGCCTGAAGTTTTGCCTCCTTGCGGCACTGGCGTGCGGTATGGCGCCCGCGATGGCGCAGGTCCAGCCGCCCCCTCCAACGCCGGGCTCGGCCCAGGTGCGGGTGGAGGCCGGCCTGAACTCACAGGAAGCTGCGCGCCAGTTGCGCGCGCACCACCACAAGTTCCACCATCGCAAGGACGTGACTCGCGACGACACGGTCCATGGTGACCCCAGCCAGGAAGCGGCCAGCCCCGTGTCCATGGCGTCCACCGGTCCGGGCCTGGTGGCTCAAGCCTCCACGGCAGCAGTGCCCCGCGCGGCAGGAATCGAGCCCACGGTCGCGCAATGCGAAGCCCTGTCGCCCGCGCCTGCACGTGGCGCGGCCAGTGCAGCGGCTGGCGCAAGGATCGCATCGGGCCCGGCCGCGGCCGCCTCCGCCGCCCGCGCCGCCGTCAGCAAGCTTTCCCCCGCAGATGCGGCCCGCCTGTCGGCCGCCTGCGAACTCAAGAAGAAGGCGCTGGTGGCACCCGCCGCCGTTATTCCCGCACGTCCCGCCAGCAGTTCAAAAACCCCCACCGGAAGCAAGCCATGAAGTACTTCGCCCGCCTTTTCGTCCTGGCCATGGGCCTCTTGCTTGCCACGGGCTTGCTGCCCGCCCAGGCGCAGACACCGCCCAGAACCCTGGTGCTGTATGACGCGCCCCCGGGCACGGAATTCGAGAAGCTGGGCATGGGCTACGCCATCATGCTCAAGAACCTGCTGGGCCACTTCGACGCAACGACCGAGCTGATGCCGGTGCAGAACTACACGGCCGGCAAGATCAACAGCTACGACGCCACCTTCTACATGGGCGCGTACTACAACAACACGCTTCCGCCCGCCTTCCTGGCCGACGCCGCCACCACGCAGAAAACGCTGGTCTGGTTCAAGTACAACCTCTGGTCGCTGGCCTGGGACGCCGCCTACAACTTCCAGGCCACGCGCGGGATCGGCTTTTCCGGCCTGCGCGGCCTGAACACGGCAGCGTCGCCATCGAACCCGACCCCGGGCTTCTTCGACACCATCACCTACAAGAGCAAGCCCTTCGTCAAGTACTACGCCTACGACAGCGCCAGCAACCTGGTCAACGCCGACCCGGACATCGGTGTCACCACCATCGCCGACGCCACCAAGGCTTCCATCGTGGTCCCGGTCTCCAACACCAGGACAGGTGAGACGGCGCCGTACGTGGTGCGCTCGGGCAAGTTCTGGTACTTCGCGGACATGCCCTTCAGCTACATCGGCCCGCGCGACCGCTACCTGGTGCTCACGGACATGCTGCACGACATCCTGGGCATCAACCACCCGGTGAACCACCGCGCCATGGTGAGGCTGGAAGACGTGGGCGCCCTGGTGACGGTGCAGTCGATGAAGACGCTGACCGACTACCTGTACGCCAGCCGCGTCCCGTTTTCCATCGCCGTCATTCCGTACTACGTCGATTCCCTGGGCGTCTACAACGGCAACGTGCCGCAGCGCGTGCCGCTGTCGCAGGCCTCCAACCTGAAAAAGTCGCTGAACTACGCCATCGCCCGGGGAGCCGAGATCGTGATGCACGGCTACACCCACCAGTACTCCAACATGCGCAACCCGCATACCGGCGTCAGCGGTGACGACTACGAGTTCTGGAACATCGTTGCCAACACGCCCGTGGCCGAGGACTCGACCAGCTACGCGCTGGGCCGGCTGAACGCGGGCCTCAACGACCTCAAGAGCAACGGCTACAACCCCGTCGCCTGGGAGGCGCCGCACTACCACCAGTCGGCCCTGGCCTCGAAAGCCGCCGCCACCGTGTTCAACACCACCTACCAGCGCGTCGTGTACTTCACCGCCGACAAGCCCAACTTCAAGGCGGCCGTCAGCAAGGACTTCGCGGTCGGCCAGATCTTCCCGTACGCCATCAAGAAGGACCACTACGGCCAGCGCGTTCTGCCCGAGAGCCTGGGAAACATCGAATACGACATCAGTGCGATCGACCCTAGCTCCAACTACAACTACACCTGGCAGGACCTCTACACCAACGCGCAGTACGCCACGACGGTGCGCGACGGCTTCGCCTCGTTCTTCTTCCATCCCTTCTGGCTGGAACCCAGCCTGAACGTCAACGGCTTCGCCGACTTCAAGAAGATCGTCGAAGGCATCACCCAGCTGGGCTTCACCTGGGTCGCACCCAGCAAGGTCCAGTAAGGAAACGCCTGCTCCCCACGAACAACAAAGAGAACCACGCCATGAAACCTGCCTTGCTTACCCGACAGATGATCGCGCCCCGCCTGGGGCGCTTTGTGCTGGCCGCTGCGGCCTTGCTCGCACTGATGCCAGCCACCCAGGCACAGCCGGCTGCCGGCGGAACTGCCGCAGACGTGTTCCGCCGGATGAGCTCGGAAAGCTGGGTTCCGCGTAACGTGAGCTTTGCCGAACTCGGATTCACCGGGCCCGTGGTGCTGGGCTACCCGGATTCGCTGCGCGAGATCTACCTGCCGGTGCCGCCCTCCGTCCCGCTGGCAAACGCTGCGGTGCAGCTTGATTCGAACTACGTGCGCGCCGACGGCGGCCGCACCACCATGATCCTCTCGCTGGACGGCTACCCGGTCTCGGCCCGGCCCTTCATCGCCGAGAAGGGCGACGCGAGCCTGCTGCTGGCCGTCGACGGCACGCCGCGGCCATCAGGCTTCGTGCGCCTGAACGCCGACTGGCGCACCGCCGTCGGCCGTGAGAACACCTGCGCCGATGCGCGCACGCCCGGCAACATCCTGCGCATCGAGCCGACCTCGCGCTTCTCCTACCGCTACGACGGCTCGGCCGTGCGCGACCTGGCCACCGCCTGGGCGGCCATGCCGTCCAACCCCACCATCCTGGTGGCGGCGAACAAGCTGTCCAGCGAAGCCTACGACTCGGCCTGGCGGGTTGGCGTGGCGCTCGAGCGCGCCGGCAAGCGGCCCATCATCCGCGCCTTCCCTGCCGTGGGTGAGATGGTCAACCTCAAGGGCCTCGAAGTACCGGCCGGCCTGCGCGGCATTGCGGCTTTCTCGGGCCTGTCCGATGGCACCACCCGCAAGATCAAGGACGCCGCCGAGCTGGGTGCGCTGATGGCGCTGGGCGCCTATGGGCCGCTGCAAGCCGACGTGGTGATCGC
>CALRME020000293.1:0-4883 GCA_943369045.1 Sphingobacterium thalpophilum | reverse complement strand
TTTTGGGGGAGGAAGACTGCATCTCCCGAATGTACCGAAATCAACAGTTTTCGTTCTTGAAAGCTTTTCAGCCCATTGATGCGCGCGGCGCACCAAATTGCTCTTGAACTGTATGAATGTACAGCTTTCATTCCGGCCGGGTCTACAATGCCCCCTCCCATGGCGACCAAACTACCCACCGAATACTCTGAAGGTTCGATCCGCGTGCTCAAGGGCCTGGAGCCCGTCAAGCAGCGGCCGGGCATGTACACGCGCACCGACAACCCGCTGCACGTGATCCAGGAGGTGCTGGACAACGCGGCCGATGAGGCGCTTGCCGGCCACGGCAAGCGCGTCAAGGTCATCCTGCACACCGACGGCTCCGTGAGTGTGGAAGACGATGGCCGCGGCATCCCCTTTGGCATGCACCCGGAAGAAAAGGCGCCGGTCATCGAGCTGGTCTATACGCGGCTGCACGCCGGCGGCAAGTTCGACAAGGGCAAGGGCGGTGCCTACAGCTTTTCTGGCGGCCTGCATGGCGTCGGGGTTTCCGTCACCAACGCACTGGCCAGGCGGCTCGAAGTGACGACCCACCGCGAAGGCCAGGTTGCGCGGATCGTCTTCTCCGGCGGCGACGTCATCGAGAAGCTGGAAGTGCGCAAGGCCCAGGAAGGCGATCGCCGGCAGGGCACCACGGTGCGCGTATGGATCGATCCCAAATACTTCGAGACCGCGCAACTGCCCATGAACGAGCTCGCGCACCTGTTGCGCAGCAAGGCCGTGCTGATGCCCGGCGTGGTGGTGTCGCTGGTCAACGAAAAGACCAAAGATACGCAAAGCTGGCAGTACAAGGGCGGCCTGCGTGACTACCTGATGCAGACGCTCAATGCCGATCCGGTCATCCCGCTGTTCGAGGGCGAGGGCTTTGCCCAGAACAATGACACCTTTGCCGAAGGGGAGGGCGCCCAGTGGTGCGTGGCCTTCACCGAAGACGGACAGCCGGTGCGCGAGAGCTACGTCAACCTCATCCCCACCAGCGCCGGCGGCACGCACGAATCCGGCCTGCGCGACGGCCTGTTCACGGCCGTCAAGAGCTTCATCGAACTGCATTCGCTGCTGCCCAAGGGCGTGAAGCTGCTGCCCGAGGATGTGTTCGCGCGGGCTTCGTATGTGTTGTCGGCCAAGGTGCTGGACCCGCAGTTCCAGGGCCAGATCAAGGAGCGGCTCAATTCGCGTGACGCCGTCCGGCTGGTTTCCAGCTTCGTACGCCCCACTTTGGAGCTGTGGCTGAACCAGCACGTTGAGTATGGTCGCAAGCTCGCTGAGCTGGCGATCAAGGCGGCCCAGGGCCGCCAGCGCGCCGGCCAGAAGGTCGAAAAACGCAAGGGCTCGGGCGTTGCGGTGCTGCCAGGCAAGCTGACGGACTGCGAAAGCAAGGACACCAGCCACAACGAGGTTTTCCTCGTCGAAGGCGACTCGGCCGGCGGCAGTGCCAAGATGGGCCGCGACAAGGAATGCCAGGCCGTGCTGCCGCTGCGCGGCAAGGTCCTCAACACCTGGGAGGTCGAGCGCGACCGCCTGTTCGCCAACACCGAAATCCACGACATCTCGGTGGCCATCGGCGTCGACCCCCACGGACCCAACGACACGCCGGACCTGTCGGGCCTTCGCTACGGCAAGGTCTGCATCCTGTCGGACGCCGATGTGGACGGTTCCCACATCCAGGTGCTGCTGCTGACGCTGTTCTTCCGGCACTTTCCCAAGCTCATCGACGCGGGCAATGTCTATGTGGCGCGCCCGCCGCTGTTTCGCGTGGACGCGCCGGCCCGTGGCAAGAAGCCAGCGTCCAAGAACTACGCACTTGATGAAGGCGAATTGACCGCCATATTGGACAAGCTTCGCAAGGAAGGCGTGCGCGAGGGCGCCTGGAGCATCAGCCGTTTCAAGGGCCTGGGCGAAATGAGCGCAGAGCAATTGTGGGAGACCACGCTCAACCCGGACACCCGCCGCCTGCTTCCGGTGAAGCTGGGAGCCTTTGATTTCCTGGCTACGGAAAACCTGATCACCAAGCTCATGGGCAAGGGCGAAGCGGCCGCCCGGCGCGAACTGATGGAACTGCACGGCGACAGCGTCGAAATCGACGTCTAGCCAGACCCTCAAACAATGACGACCGCCGCCGCTCTCGCTCCTGCAGGCACCAGCCGTCCCCCGGCGCGCGCCCGCCTGCGCCCGACCATGCAAAGCGACCTGGAGTTCGTGCTGTCGCTCGAGCAGGACGATGCCAACCTGCCGTTCATCACTCCCTGGGAGCGCACGCAGCATGAAGCGGCGATCCGCTTCCCGGATTTCCGCCACTTCATCATCGAGGGGGGCCCGGGGCTGGACGCCGTGGGCTTCCTGATCCTGATCGGCTGCCGCAGCCAGCATCACTCGCTGGAGCTCAAGCGCATGGTGGTCAATGTCAAGGGCGAAGGTTTCGGCCGCGCTGCGATCCGCGTGGCCAAGAAGGTGGCCTTTGATGACCTGGGTGCCCACCGCTTCTGGCTGGACGTCAAGGAGCGCAATGCGAGGGCGCAGGCGCTCTATGAAAGCGAAGGCTTTGTCACCGAAGGCCGGTTGCGCGAGTCGGTTCGTGTCGCAGGCGGATTTGATTCGCTGATCGTCATGTCCATGCTGCAGCCGGAATTCCTGGCGCGGCGCGGGCTGGCACTGGAGATGCCAGCATGACGGCTCGCGCATTCCTTGCCGCGCTGCTGCTTTTCGCAGGCCTGCAGCAGGCCGCCCAGGCGGAGGTGTGGGGCTATGTAGACGCGAAGGGCGTGGCCCACTTCGCGGCTGAAAAGGTCGACGAGCGGTACGAGCTTTTCTTCCGGGGCGGCGAGAGTTTCGACACGGCCGGTGGCCTGCGCACACCGGGCACGCCACGCGCGGTGGCCGTTCCCACGGCGCCGCCCAAGCTGATCGCCTTTTTCGAGGTGTCGCCCAGCTACAAGCAGGTCAAGCATCACCTGCGCGAGGCCTCCAATACGCACAACATCGACTATGAGCTTCTGCAGGCACTCATCGCCACCGAGTCGGGCTTCGACACCAGTGCCGTCTCGCCCAAGGGCGCTGTCGGCCTGATGCAGGTGATGCCGGCCACAGCCGAGCGCTACGGCGTTTCCGCTGACCGCAAGATGACGGTGGAGAAAAAGCTGGCCGACCCGAAGATCAACATCCGTACCGGCGCGCGCTACCTCGACTACCTCATCAGGCTGTTCCCCGGACGCCTGGAACTGGCGCTGGCCGCCTACAACGCCGGTGAGGGGGCAGTGCAGCGGGCCGGCAATCGCATCCCCAATTACCGGGAGACGCAGAACTACGTCAAGACGGTGATGCAGCTGTACGGCATGCTCAAGCCGCCGTCGATGATGGCCGCAGGTGGCCGGTCGCCGACGCGCGTCCGCATGGAACTGGGCGGTCCACCGATGGGCGGTGCCGTCGGGCGCGGCAATCTGCCGGCCGTCTCACCCGTGGTTGCCACGGGAACCCAGGGCGAATTCAAGCTCGAACGCGACTGAAATGCAAGGCACCGGAGGTTTGCTCAGCGGTGATGGCCTGTTCGTTCTGGGCGCCTGCGTGGGTGCCTTGATATTGCTCGTGTGCCTGAGCGTCATCATTGCCAATGCCTACGGTGAGCGGGCGCTCCTGATTCATTCAGCAGCCATCCTTCTGAGCGTACTGTCGCTCTTTTCGCTGACGGAACCGGCCGAATACGAGTGGACGGTCACGCTGGCGGCGGGTGCGCTGATGATGGCCATGGGGCTGGCCGGGCTTCAGCTGCGCGATCTGGTCAATCATGCCGGTGCGCTGCGCTGGCCTCGCCGCTGGCTGGTGATTGTGAGTTTCGGCCTGATGGGCGCCGCGGTCATTTCTGCCCCCATGGGCTGGAACCTTCTGCTGCCCGGAGCCGCCGCATTCGCTTCAGCACTGTTTGTCGTCATGCTGCGTGCCTGGCCGCAAAGCCAACCTTGGGTGTTTTGGCTTGTGCCAGGTCTTCTGGCTCTGACGGCGGGAGCCATCTGGCTGGGACTGGAGGCGCCGAGCGAACCGTCAGGATCACCTTTGCCACTGGCCGGCTTGCTGACGTTCTGGGCCGCTGCCACCTATCTTTCGACTGTCTGGCGCAGCCGCATCCTGAGCGAAACCCGGGTACGCATTGATGCACGCAGCACGGTCGATCCGCTCACGGGCCTGGCAACGCCACTGGTGCTGGGCGAGCGCATAGAGGCGGCTCGTTCGCTCATCAAGCGCTATGGTCATCCGAGCGTTTTGCTGCTCATCCACATCGAAGGACTGGATCGCCTGGCCGCGCAATACGGTCCCGAGGTGGCGGAGTCGGCGGTGCTGGTATCGGCCAGCCGCATACGCACCGCATTGGGCGATGGCGGCGTTGCCGCGCGGCTGACGCACTCGCGCATGGCAGTGCTGGCCGAAGGCATGTCGCTGGCCGAGGGTACTTCCAACATTGCCAGCCGCATCCTGGTGGCCGGCCTGAAGGAGCCGCTGCCGGCCGCGCCCGCTGAATTCCTGCAGTTCCGCATCGTGCTGGCGGCAGTGCCTACCGGCGGCCCGCCGGCCAAGGGCCTGCTGCACCGGCTGGGTACGGTCATGGAGGCGCAGCTTGCGGCGCCCGGCGAGCGCCGCATCGTGACAGTGACCGCCGACGAACTCCAGGCCTGACCCCCGCCATCGTTGCATTCATCCACATTCGCCTATTTCCCTGGAACCCATGGAGCAAGACCTTCTCACCCTCGCAGGCCCTGACGACGATTCGCAGCTGGACCTGGCCACTTACGCCCAGCGCGCTTACCTGGAATACGCACTGTCTGTTGTCAAAGGCCGTGCACTGCCCGACGTGTGCG
>CALRME020000292.1:0-4885 GCA_943369045.1 Sphingobacterium thalpophilum | reverse complement strand
CTGGTGGCTGCCTAGCATGGGGTCATTCAAAAGAAAGGCTCCACCATGATCTCCATTCTCGGCACCATCGTCATCGGCTTCATCGTCGGCCTGCTCGCGCGGGCCCTCAAGCCCGGGCACGACAAGCTTGGCTTCATCCTGACCACGCTGCTGGGCATCGCCGGCGCCTTTGTCGCCCGCTATGTTGGCGTCGCCATGGGCTGGTACGGCGCCACCGACCCGGCCGGCTGGATTGCATCCATCGTCGGCGCCATCGTGCTGCTGTTCGCCTACCAATTGATCGCGCGCCGCACCTGACAGTACGCACCCTGCACTCCGCCGTTGTTACGATGGCGGCATGCATTCCAGATTTGAAGCCGTACTTTTTGACTGCGACGGCGTGCTCGTCGACAGCGAACCGATTACCAACGGCGTCCTGCGTGACATGCTCGAAGAGCTTGGGTGGACGCTCACCCCAGCCGAATGCATGCGCATCTTCGTGGGCAAGGCGGTCAAGGACGAGGTGGCGCTGATCGAAGCAAACACGGGCCACAAGATCACCGAAGACTGGATGGTGCGCTTTCGCGCCCGCCGCAACGAAGGCCTGGTGCGCGACGTCAAGGCCATCGCCGGCGCAGTCAAGGCCGCAGCGGCGCTGCACGAACGCTTCAACGGAAAAATCGCCTGCGCGTCCGGTGCCGACCGCTTCAAGGTCGAGCTGCAGATGGACAAGTGCGGCCTGATGCCCTACTTCAGGGGCCGCATTTTCAGCGGCCACGAGATGCCGCGCTCCAAGCCCGCGCCTGACGTGTACCTGGCGGCCGCCGCCGCGCTGGGCGTGGACCCCAAACGCTGCGCTGTGGTGGAAGACACCGTCACCGGCGTCACTGCCGGCGTCGCCGCCGGTGCCACGGTGTTCGGCTACAGCCCGCCCGAAGCCGGGCACGATGCACCGGCCGCGCTGCGCGGCGCCGGCGCGGTCGCCATCTTCACCCACATGGAGCAGCTTCCCGCGTTGCTTGCCTAGGGTTGCCGTGCAATCGACTTGACCTTCATCACGCGGGTGCCAGGGTCCTCAGAGATCGCCCCGTAGAAGTCATCGCCCAGGCGCCAGCTGTACCAGCACTGGTCGGTTTTTGAATTCCAGGCCGACATCGACTTCTTGATGCACCACTTGCCGCCGTCGTCCACGGTCCATGTGCCGATGGCCGGGCTGTCGGACCGGCTGGGGTAGTGGTGTTCCGTCCCGCTCAAGGTTCCGTCCGCAGCGTAGACCAGATCGCCTTCACCGCCCCGGTTGGGCCAGACGTACTTCACACGGAACGGGACCAGGCCGGTGTAGTCCTCCTTCATCAGCTTCTTGCCGCCCTTTTCTAGCAGTTCCCCCACAGTGGACTGGGCCTGTACGCTGCAGGTCAGGGACATCAATACGGCGGCCAGCAGGCTGGTTTTCATCAGGAACTTCCTTTCCGGAATGGGGTTGAGTGCCTGTATTTGTAACAAGCTTTCCGCGTCCCGTAAGTCCCTACTTTTAGGGATGCCGTTGCCAGGCTGGCTTCAGTGGCGGAACTTCAGGTCGCGCGTCACGATGGCCAAGTCGACCGCCGTGAGGCCCGCATGCCCGTCCCTGCCGTAGACCGCGCGCATGCCGTCGGCGATGTCCAGTCCGCCGGCGGCGTGGATACCCTTGACGAAACCCTCGCGCGTGGGCTGGGGACCGGCCAGGCGCAGCGCCACGACCAGTGCCTTGGCCGTCAGGAAGCCTTCCAGGCTGCCATAGGAGAATTCCTGGCCCGGCTTCTCGCGGGCGAAGACTTCCTGGTATTCGCGCGTGATCGCGCTCTTGCGTTCCCAGGGGCTGGGCACAACCTGGGAGAACACCATCCCCTGTGCTGCCTCGCCCAGATGCTTGACCAGCTGGGCCGAACCGGAATTGACCGCACTGAACGACGTCTGCAGCTTCATCTCATGGGCCTTGCGGATCAGGCGCTCATACATGCCGACGCTCCCATGGTTGATCACCAGCTGGGCGTTGCCCGCCTTGAGCCGGCCGGCCATCTGCGAGATGCCGGCGTCGTCGATGTCGGACTTGAAAGGCAGGTCGGCGACCAGCTCCATCCCGAGCTCAGAGCACACGCGCCGGAAATTGTCCAGGTGCTGCAGGCCGGTTTCGCTTTCCGAGCGCACAAAAGCCACCCGCGTGACGCCCGTCTTGCGGGCGTATCCCAGCAGGGCGCGGAACTCCTCCAGGTGCTCGGCGCGCACCGGGAAAACCAGGGGCTGGTAGGGCCGGCGGAACCCCGGCGACCCGGCCATGGGCCCAAAGAGAGGCACTTCCTTTTCCACAGCCACCTTCATCACCGCGGGGGAGGGGCCGCCTTCGATGGAGCCGAACAGCAGGAAGACCTTGTCCTGGGCGACCAGCTGGCGGGCGTTGGCCTCAGCCTGGGCCGGGCGGTTGTCATCGTCCAGTGTCTTGAGCACCACTGTGCGGCCGTTCACGCCGCCACGCCGGTTGGCTGCCTGCAGGTAGGCCTGCACGCCCGACAGCACGGCCGCGCCGTAGTCGTTCTTGCCACCCTGCAGCGTGATGGACTGGCCGACCAGGATCTGGCCCGGGCTCACCCCATCGACGGCGCGGGCGGGCGATGTGGCCAGCAGGATGCAGGCCAGCAGGCCCCAGAGGCGGAATGACATGATGGCGGACCCTTTGAGCAAAAGCCCCCATCCTAGAAGCCGTGAGGACGCCCGCATTTGACCTATGTCAAAGGCCCGGCACCGGCATACTGGAGGCCCGCGAACAAGACGCCAGGAGACACCATGGACGCCGCCATAAGACGCCAGACCATCGCCGACCTGCTGCACCGCACCGCCAGGCGCTTTCCCGGCAAGACCGGCCTGGTCTGCGGCAGTACCAGCTGGACCTTCGCGCAGTTCGACGAGGTGACAGACCGGGTGGCGGCGGGGCTGGCCGCGATGGGCGTGGGTCACGCGAGCCGGGTGGCGGTGCTGGCGCGCAACTCGCACGGCTTCGCGGTGCTGCGCTTCGCGCTGGCACGCCTGGGCGCGGTGCTGGTGCCGATCAACTTCATGCTCAAGGCCGACGAGGTGGCCTACATCCTGCGCCATGCGCAGGCGCCCATCCTGGCCACCGACTCTGGCCTGGCGGACCTGGCGCGCAGCGCGGCGGCGCTGGACACGGCTGTGAAGCAGTTCATCTGGCTGCCCTCTGAGGACCCTTCGGAGCCGGTGCAGGGCATGGTGTCGTTCGACGCCCTGGCCGCCACTCAGGCCGCGCCGTCGGCCACACCGCAGCTGGCCAGCACCGACCTGGCGCAGATCGTCTACACCAGCGGCACCGAGTCCATGCCCAAAGGCGCGATGCTGACGCACGACGCGGTGATCTCGCAGTACGCCAGTTGTGCGGTCGATGCCAGCATCGCCAGCGGCGACCTGCTGCTGCACGCGCTGCCGCTGTACCACTGCGCCCAGCTCGACGTGTTCTTCGGCCCCGCTGTCTACGTGGGCGCCACCAGCGTGATCACGGCCAAGCCGACGCCGGACAACCTGCTGCCGCTGATCGCGCGCCATGGCATTACCTCGTTCTTCGCGCCGCCCACGGTATGGATCGCGCTGCTGCGCTCGCCGCTGCTCGATACCACCGACCTCTCGGCGCTGCGCAAGGGCTACTACGGCGCGTCCATCATGCCGGTGGAGGTGCTGCGCGAGCTGGCGCAACGGCTGCCCAAGGTCGGCTTCTGGAACCTGTACGGCCAGACCGAGATCGCGCCCCTGGCCACCATGCTGGGGCCCGAGGACCAGCTGCGCAAGCCCGGCTCCTGCGGCCGCGCGGTGCTCAACGTCGAGACCCGGGTGGTCGACGATGCGCTCAACGATGTGGTACCCGGCGAGGTGGGCGAGATCGTCCACCGCAGCCCGCACCTGATGCTGGGCTATTTCAAGGACGAGGAGCGCACCCGGGCCGCCTTCGAGGGCGGCTGGTTCCATTCCGGCGACCTGGCGACCATCGACAGCGAGGGCTTCATCACGGTGGTGGACCGCAAGAAGGACATGATCAAGACCGGCGGCGAGAACGTGGCCAGCCGCGAAGTGGAAGAGATGATCTACCGCCTGCCGGCCGTGAGCGAGGTGGCCGTGGTCGGCCTGCCGCACCCCAAGTGGGTGGAGGCGGTGGCAGCAGTGATCGTGGTCAAGGCCGGCCAGGCCCTGACTGAGCAGCAGGTCATAGCCCACTGCCAGCAGAACATGGCCGGCTTCAAGGCGCCCAAGGGCGTGGTCTTCACCGATGCGCTGCCCAAGAACCCCAGCGGCAAGCTGCTCAAGCGCGACCTGCGCGAAAAGTACAAGGCCGTCCTACAGGCGGTCGCGCGCTAGCCCCACCGCGAGCCGGACCGGGCCGGCGCACGCTGGCAGCATGCGGCCCCTCGTTCTAAGCACAGCCATTTCGCTGGCAGCACTGTCGATGTGCGGCTGGGCGCAGGCGCAGGGCACACAGGCCCTGCCGCAGGTGACCATCAGCGCCAAGGCCAACAAGGACCCGGTGGAAAAGTCCTACCGCAAGATGATCCGCGGCATGGACCTGTTCGAGCAGCGCCGCGCCACGCTCGCACCCGGCGCCACGTTGCGCTACAAGCTCCTGCCGCGCCGCCCCACCACCGACATGAGCCAGATCGAGCTCAATGTCATCGGAACGAAGTACGAGACGCTGATCCCGGTTGCGCCCGACCACACTTTCACGCTGGAGCGCAAGGCCCAGGCCATAGCGGAGAACGCGCTGGTGGTGCCCAACCGGGCTTCGGGCAGCATGACCTGGCGCACCGATATCCGCTCGCCCGGCCTGCCGCCCGGCACGCGGCGCCTGGGCGACATGCGGCTTGAGTGCGAG
>CALRME020000291.1:0-4885 GCA_943369045.1 Sphingobacterium thalpophilum | reverse complement strand
GTCCTGCATGACCGTTCCGACCAGCTTGCGCCAGGCTTCGTTCCCCATCTGGTCCAGCGGAACCGTGCCGATGTGGATTTTTCCCTCAACCGGCTGCAGCACGCCCAGCAGGAGATTGACCAGCGTGGTCTTGCCGCAGCCGGACGGGCCGGCGATGGCCACCGCTTCGCCCGGCTTGATGGCCAGTGAAAGGCCGTCCAGCACCCAGGGCTCCTGGTCGGCGTAGCGGAAACGCACGCCATCGACCCGCACTTCCGGCATCTCTTCCAGCTGCCGGTCGGTCATGGTGCGGCGTACCTCGGTTTCGCCCGGCGTAAGTACCACGTCGGCCAGCCGCTCGCCGTACAGTTGCAGCATCTTCAGGTCGATGGCCTGGTCGATCAGGCCCGTCACGCGCGAATCGAACTGGCTGCGGTAGGCCAGGAAAGCCATGAGCATGCCCACACTGAGGCTACCGGCCAGGATCTGCGTGGTGCCGACCCACAGCAGCACGATGTTGAACACGCCACTGAGCAGGGCCTTGGCGACGTTGTACAGGATGCGAAGCTTCTGGATGGCCAGGCTGGCATTGGTCTCGCTGATGAGCAATGTCTGCCACGCATTGCGCCGCTCCAGTTGCCGGGCAAACAGCTTGATCGCCCGGATGCCGCGGATGGTCTCGAGGTAGTGGGTGGCAAGGTTGGCGCCGCGCACGATCTGCTCTTCCGTAGCCAGGTACAGCGGCCGGTACCAGATCACCCGCAACAGCAGGTACAGCAGCACCGCGAAAATCGACAGGTAAGCCAGCTGCGGGCTGTAGATGAACATCATCACCAGCGTGACCACCATCAGGAGGCCATCGAAGATTGCCTCGACGAAGGCGCTGGTCAGCACCCGCTGGATCTCGTCGATCGACTGCGTGCGCGAGACGATGTCGCCCAGGTGCCGTTTCTGGAAATAGCCCAGTGGCAGCCGCACCAGGTGGGCAAAGATGTTGGCTTTCCATTGCACGCGGATGGAGGTATTGATGGCCAGCAGCATCCACGAGCGCAATACGCCAATGCCTTGCTGCAGGAACAGCACCATCAGGAAGCCCAGGGCCAGCGTGGTGAGCAGGTCCCCGTCGCGCGAAACCACCACATGGTCCACGATCCACTGCAGGAACAGCGGCCCCACCAGCATGAACACCTGCAGCGCCGCCGACAGCATCAGCACCTGCGCAAGCGACTTCCAGAAACCCGAGACCTGGCCGATCAGCTGGCCCAGCGAGATGCGCGTTTTCTCGGTTCGCGGCTCGAAGCCCGGGTCGGGCCACAGCTCCAGCGCGATGCCGGTAAAGCGCTTGGAGACTTCGTCCGCCGTGAGCTTGCGCTCGCCGGAATCCGGGTCGTGAATGATCACGCGGTTGCCGGTGATCGACTTGAGCACCACGAAGTGGTTCAGGTCCCAGTGCAGGATGGCCGGCATGCGCAGTTGCGTCAGCTCGCGCATCTGCAGGCGAACGGCGCGAAAGCCCAGCTTCTCTTCCTGGGCGATCTTGGTCAGGCCGGTGAGGGTGATGCCCTTGAGCGAGATGGCGTGGCGTGTGCGCAGGGTGGCCAGGTCGGTGATCACGCCGTGGTAACCCAGCACCATGGCCAGGCAGGCCAGGCCGCACTCGGCTGCCTCGGTCTGCAGGATGACCGGCACGCGCGAGCCCCAGCCCAGCGAGAGCGCGTCAGTCCAGGCCATACGCACTTCCTGCCATCACATCTTCCCCGTGATGCTGAACAGCGGTTCCAGCATCCACTCGTAGAGCTTGCGCGTTTCCTGCATCACGTCGCCGTCCAGCCGCATGCCCGCGGCAAGCGGCCGGCTCTCGCCGTAGGCCAGTACGGACTGCTGCTTGAGCGCCACCGTTACGGCGTAGACAGG
This sequence comes from Sphingobacterium thalpophilum, assembly GCA_943369045.1. Taxonomy (GTDB): domain Bacteria; phylum Pseudomonadota; class Gammaproteobacteria; order Burkholderiales; family Burkholderiaceae_C; genus Ramlibacter. The sequence goes on along the minus strand of CALRME020000291.1, from coordinate 2,992 downwards.
CTCGCCCGCCGGCACGTCCGGCAGCGCGAAGCCGGCAAATTCGGTGCTGGGCACGGCATTGTTGGAGACCGATTCCACGACGCCCTCGTGCTGGCCGAACTTCTGGTACGGAAAGGCCTGGTAGCGGATCAGCACCGGGTTGCCCTTGCGGATGAAGCCGATGGTGCGGCTGGGCGCGTAGAAGCGCGCTTCGAGCTTGGCGCCGTCGGGCACCAGGTTGAGCAGCGGCCGGGAAGGGTCGAAAGCCATGCCGATTTCGGCGGCAACCAGTGTGGCCCGGCCTGCTTCGGGCGCGGTGATGACCACCCGCCGCCGGCTTTCCACTTCGGTCAGCTCCTGGTCGGCTGAGGAAATGCTCCGTTGCAGCAGCGAGTTCTGGTTGGCGTAGCGGGTGCGCGTGTTTTCGACTTCCCGCACCGTCGTGGCCAGCTCTCGCTGCGCCACCAGCGAATCGCGCTGCAGCGCCTGCATGCGCGACTGCTGCTCTGACAGCTCCATCTCCTTCTGGTAGAGCTGCTCGCGGGCGATGTAGTCCTTGTCGGCCAGCCCCTGGTACCGGATCCGGGCGTCCTCGGCGAGCTTGACGCGGCCGCGCTGCTGCTCGATCTGCCGGGCAATGGCTTCGGCTTCCGCCCTCAGTGTGACGGCCCGCCGTTCCAGGTGGCCGATCTCGCCGGTTTCGACCAGCTTGTTGCGGGCAATCTCGGTTTCCATGGAGCGCTTGCGCTCGCCCACCTGGGTGCCGATGTCGGCCTGGATCTCGCGTGTGCCGAAGCCGACACGGTCGCTGCTGAGCACGAAGAGGACTTCACCCTTTTTCACCAGTTGCCCTTCAACCACATGCTTTTCAAGCACCACCCCGGCCTGCGGTGTGGTGAGGCGAATCACGCCGGCCGTTGGGACAAGCTGGCCTGTGACGGTGGCCCGGCGGGTGTAGCTGCCAAATACCAGGAAGCAGATGATGGCGACGCCGGCCAGGGCGGCCGCCAGGCTGACCCAGAACATCGAAGCCCGGGGCGTCAGGATGATCTGGCCCAGCAGGCGGGTCTGCTGTGCCTCGAGCACCTGGTCTCGAAACAGCTTCAGTTCGGCGGGCGGATTGGGATCAGTCAAAGGCAGTGCGCCCGGTGGGGCGAGGGTCCTTTCAGGTCAGCCCCGAGTGTAAATAACTACAGGGTTTTGGCATAGCGGATCACCGCTTGCGAAACACCAGGTCCCACACGCCGTGGCCCAGTTTCAGGCCCCGGTTCTCGAACTTGGTGAGCGGCCGGTAAGCCGGCCTGGGGGCGTAGTCGGCCGCGGTATTGACCAGCGAAGGCTCGCCCGACAGCACCTGCAGCATCTGCTGGGCATAGGGCTCCCAGTCGGTGGCGCAGTGCAGGTAGCCGCCGGGCGCCAGCCGGTCGGCAAGCCGCGCCACCAGTGGGGGCTGTATCAAACGGCGCTTGTTGTGGCGCAGCTTGTGCCACGGGTCCGGGAAGAAAATGTGGATGCCGTCCAGGCTTTGCGGTGCCAGCATGTTGGCCAGCACCTCGACCGCGTCATGCCGCAGGATGCGGATGTTGGTCAGGTTCTTCTCGCCCGTGCGCTTGAGCAGGGCGCCCACACCGGGTTCATGAACTTCGCAGCAGAGAAAGTTGTTTTCCTGCATCAGTTCGGCGATGTGGGCCGTGGCTTCGCCCATGCCCAAGCCGATTTCAAGGATCACCGGTGCCTTGCGGCCAAAGGCCGCCTCCAGGTCCAGCAGGGCTGGCGCATAAGGCAGGAGGAATTTCGGACCTTGCTCCTCGTAAGCGCGGGCCTGGCCGATGGTGGTGCGGCCCGCGCGCAGCACGAAACTGCGGATGGTCCGGGGAAAGGGGATTTCTGCGGAGGCGCTGGGAACTTTGCCCCCGGGTGAGTCGGTCGTCATGACCGGTATTGTCGCTAGAACCCGGTCGCCGTGACGCTGCAGGTCACCACAAAGGTCGCTGAAGTCCCGCTGGGGAAGGTCGATATCGACAGGCCTGCCGTGAGGCTGCCGAACGGCATGGAGGCGGCCGGGCACAGTGCCCCGCTGAACCCCGTGCAGGCGACGTTGACGTTGCTGCACACCAGGCCTGCCGTTGGCGAGTCGGTCACCCTGGTCCCCGTGGCCGCCCCTGGCCCCGAATTGGTGACCGTGATGGTGTATGCCATGGTGCTGCCCGAGGCGACGGAGGTGACGCTGTTGGTCTTGGTGATCTGCAGGTTGGCCGAGGTGGGGCAGGTGACGGTCGTGACGGCCGTGGCGGTGTTGTTGGCCTGGCTCGTCTCGTCGGTGGCCGTCGAGATGGTCACGGTGTTGGTACGCGGCGTGGCGCCGGTGCACACCGTTGTGAGCGTCACGCTGCCCGTGATAGCCGCGAAATTGGTGCTGGCGGCGATCGGCCAGGCGCTGGCATTGGGTAGCGTGCAGGTTTGCGGGTTGGCGCCGGTGCAGGCCCAACCTGTGCCGACGAACACCGAGCTGAGGGTCACGCCCGAGGGCAGGGTGTCGATCACCGTCAGGGGGGTGAAGCCCAGATTGGCGGGAATGTTGGCGGTACTGATGTCGCTGGCCTGCGTGACCGAGTAGGTGAGGCTTCCGATGGCCCAGCCGTTGTTGCGCGGCGTGATGGTGTAGCTGATCGTCCGGTTGGGCGTTGCGGAAGCAGACGCGGTCTTGGTCACGCTGAAATCCGCTATCAGTTCCACGTCCTCGCCGGTCGGCCCCGCCGCCAGGCCGCTGTAGTTGGCACCCAGCACGTTGGTGGTGCTGCCGCTGGCATAGGTGGTGTTGGCGTAGTTGGTGGCCTGGCGGTTGGCATTGGCATTGGACGCGGGGGTCACCATCCGGGCCGCTACCGTTGTGCGGGTCGGGTCCAGGAACAGCACGGCAGCGGGGTTGTGGTAGACGCCCACGGTCGCCGTCGCGGGGATGGTCACCAGGTAGCTCACCGTCAGGCTGGCGTTGTTTGGCAGGTAGAAGCTG
>CALRME020000290.1:0-4887 GCA_943369045.1 Sphingobacterium thalpophilum | reverse complement strand
CACCTCCGGCACCACCGGCCAGCCCAAGGGCGCCGTTCACACCCAGGCCAACCTGCTGGCCAACATGCGAATCGCCGCAGCCGTGCAGGACATGAGCGCGGCCGATACCGTGCTCACGGTGCTGCCGCTGTTCCACGTGGGTGGCCTGTGCATACAGACCCTGCCGGCCCTGCTGGCGGGAGCGCGCGTGATCCTGCATGCGCGCTTCGATGCCGGCGCCACACTGGAGGCCATCGCGCGCCACCGTCCCACGCTCACGGTCCAGGTGCCGGCCACGATGAAGGCGCTCGCCGAACATGCGCAGTGGGCTTGCACCGACCTGTCCTGTCTGCGTGCGGCCTGGGCGGGCTCCAGCGTTCTTCCCGCCGCGCTGGTTGAAGCGTTCCATGCCCGTGGCCTGCCGGTGTGCAACGTCTACGGTGCCACTGAAACCGGGCCCTTCTCCATCGCGCTGCCGCCTGGAAACGCCGTCAGCCACGCGGGTAGCTGCGGCTGGCCGGCTCCCGGTGTTGAGGCCCGGCTGCACGAACCGCGACACGGTGTAGGCGAAGTGCTGCTGCGCGCGCCCAACGTGGTCTCGCACTACTGGCCCGGCAAAAGCGCGCTGGACGATGAAGGCTGGTTTCACACCGGCGACCTGGCTTCGCAGGCGCAGGACGGCAGTTACACCATCGTCGGACGTGCCAAAGACATGATCATTTCCGGTGGCGAGAACATCTACCCGGCAGAGATCGAGAACGTGCTGGCCGCGCATGCCGCGGTGGCCGAGTGCGCCGTGCTGGGCATGCCCGACGCGCAATGGGGCGAAGCGGTGGTGGCTGCGCTGGTGTTGCGCGACGGCATGCAGGCGCCCGATGCTGAACTGCTGGCCCATCTTTCGGGCCGTATCGCCCGCTACAAGCTTCCGCGCAGGTTTGTGCGGCTGGAGGCGCTGCCCAAAACCGCGCTGGGCAAGGTGCAAAAGCCCGCGCTCGCGCAGCTGCTCAGCGGCCCGGCGCTTCCCTGACCCGCGAAGCCAGCCAGACCAGCAGCAGCACCGGCACACCCAGAAAGGCGGTGGCGGTGAAGAAGTTGCCATAGCCAAACCGGTCCACGTACACGCCCGAGTAGCCCGCCAGGAACTTGGGCAGCAGCAGCATCATCGAGGTGAACAGGGCGTACTGCGTGGCCGAGTAATTCACATTGGTGAGGCTGGAGAGGTAGGCGATGAAGGCCGCCGAGGCAATGCCCGAGGACAGGTTGTCTGCGGAGATGACGAAGATCAGCGCCGTGACGTCGTGGCCACGCGTGCCCAGCCAGGCGAACAGGAGGTTGCTCGCAGCGCTGAGCACAGCGCCGAGCATCAGCACCCGCATCACGCCCATGCGCATGGACAGCGCGCCGCCGATGAAGGCGCCGGCCAGCGTCATGATCACGCCGTAGACCTTGGTCACCGCGGCCACCTCGTCCTTGGTGTAGCCCATGTCAACGTAGAACGGGTTGGCCATGATGCCCATCACCACGTCGCTGATGCGGTAGATCGCAATCAGTGCCAGCACCACGGCGGCCTGCCAGCGGTAGCGGCGGATGAAGTCGGCAAAGGGCTCGACCAGCGCGCTGCGCAGCCAGTCCACGGCATTCTTCGCGCGCGGGATCTCACGCTGCGCCGGCTCGCGCGACAGCAGCACCACCAGCATCGCCGGCAGCATCGACAGAGCCATCACAAAATACGCCGTCTGCCAGGCGCCATGCTGGTACAGGGCGGCATTGGCCACCTCGGCGCGGGCGGCGATCCACAGCACGCCCGCACCGGCCCAGATCATGGCCAGCCGGTAGCCCGTCTGGTAGGCGGCCGCCAGCGCGGCCTGCCGCTCCATGTCGGCTGACTCGATCCGGAAGGCGTCCAGCGCGATGTCCTGCGTGGCCGAGGCAAAGGCCACCGCCAGCGCGCACCACACCACCACCTCAAGCGAGTCCTTGGGGTCGTTGAGCGCCATGCCCGCGAGCCCGGCCATCACGGCCGCCTGGGCCAGAACCAGCCAGCTTCGGCGGCGCCCGAGCAGGCGCGTCAGGCCCGGGATTGGCAGGCGGTCCACCAGCGGCGCCCAGACCCACTTGAAGGCATAGGCCAGGCCCACCCACGACAGAAAGCCGATGGTGGAGCGGTCGATGCCCGCCTCGCGCAAACGGAAGCTCAGGGTGCCCAGCACCAGCAGCAGCGGCAGGCCTGCGCCAAAGCCCAGCGCCAGCATGCGCAGCGTGGCCGGTTCCAGGTAGACGCGGAGGGTCTCACCCCACGAGGGCTTGCGTTCCCCGCTGACAGGGGTGTGATCGGTCATGCGGGAATAATAAGCGCCATTGCATCCGCGAGACCCACCATGAAGCTGCTACCGCTGCTGGCCCTGTGCTGCTCCCTGTTTCTGGCGCCCGCCCACGCCCAGCGTGAAGGCGTGGATGTGGGCGGGCAATCGAGCTTTTCGAAGCTGGTGCCCGCTGCCGACGTCGAAAAGGCGGCCGTCCAGCAGTATGGCGAGCTGCTGCGCCAGGCTTCGGCCAAGCGCGTGCTGGCGCCGCCGGACAATGCGCAGCTGCAGCGCCTGCGCGTGATTGCCCAGCGGCTCATCCCGCATGCGGTCGCCTGGAACCCGCGCGCCAGGGACTGGAAGTGGGAGGTCAACCTGATTGGCTCGCCGCAGATCAATGCTTTCTGCATGCCCGGCGGCAAGATCGCTTTCTACACCGGCATCCTGGAGCAGTTGAAGCTGACCGACGACGAGGCGGCCATGGTGCTGGGCCACGAAATGGCCCACGCGCTGCGCGAGCATGCCCGCGAGCGCATGGGCAAGACGGCCGTCACGCAAGGCGGCGCCCGGGTGGCCGGTGCGATCGCCGCGCAGATCTTCGGCATCGACCCGCGCCTGACGGACCTGGGGGCGCGGGGCGGCGCCAACCTGCTCACGCTGCAGTTCAGCCGCTCGGACGAATCCGAAGCCGACCTGGTCGGCATGGAGATCGGGGCCCGCGCCGGTTACAACCCGGCGGCCGGCGTTTCGCTGTGGCAGAAGATGAGCCAGGCGAACAAGGGTGCGCCGCCGCAGTGGCTCTCCACCCATCCCTCGGGCACTTCACGCATCGCCGAGATGCAGAAGAACCTGCCGCGCGTGACGCCGCTGTACGAGAAAGCGCGCAAAGGCTGATGGCTCAGGCAGCGAACGGCGTGTACAGCAGGCCGCTCTGGGCCAGGCCCGCCAGGTCGATGTGCGCCACGTTGGCGCTGCTCTCTGCGGCCATGACCGCCAGCGACGCCTGGGTTGCGTGCCCGCTGTCCAGCAGGCCCTTGTAGTAGGCCATCTCGGACGGGTTCGCATATTGGCCCGTCACGTTGTGGAACACGTGGGCTACAAAGGCCGAACTGGAAAGCGGCTGGCCCACCAGGGCATCGCACAGCTGCTGAGCCGCGTCCAGTTCGCTGGCGCCGCCGTCCAGCACCGCCAGCATCCTGCCTACCGTGGTCGTATTGGCAAGTGAGCCAATGCCCGCCACCGCACTGAGCAGCTTGGCCGCCGTGCCCGCGTTGCCGTCGAGGTCGATGGCCACCTGCGCGTTGTTGAAGGAAAGGCGCTCCACGCCGGTCACCGTGTCGGTGCCGGCGCGCCCGGCCAGATCGGCCACGATGTAATGGTCGCCGGCGCGCGTGATGCGAAAGCTCGCGCGGTCCAGCGCGTAGACGGCAGTGTCCAGGCCCTCGCCGCCGGTCAGCCTGTCGTTGCCGCCGCCGCCTTCCAGCCGGTCATCACCCGCACCGCCACTGAGCACGTTGTCGGCGCTGTTGCCGCGCAGTGTGTCGGCGTATCCGGAGCCGGTGGCATTCTCGATCACGGTCCCCTGCGCGATCGACAACGTTGTCGAGTACACGGTGCTGGAAGTGGCGCGCCCGCCCGAATAGGCAAAGGCAAACACCGTCATGCCGACGTCGCTTTTGGCGGCCTCATTGAGATCCAGGTTCACCGCGTTGGCCACGTTGCTGGCATCCAGCGTGTCGATGCCGGCTGAATCCCACAGCGCCCGGAAGCCGCCCTGGAATTCGCCGCTGGCCAGGTCATAGGTGGTGTTGCTCTCGTTGTGCGTGGCCGCGCCATACAGCGCCTGCAGCGCCGCGATGTCCAGCGGCATCGGCTCCCCGGGGTAGCGCGAGAGCATGCCGGAGCTTGCGCCCGCGATGGGCGAGTAGCTCATCACCGTGTTGGGGATGATGTTCTGCTCGGCCGACAGGGTCTCGGCGCCGTCGAACGGGTGCTTCAGGCCCATGGCGTGCAGGGTCTCATGCAGGATCAGGTTGGGCCGGTAGAAGTCCCACTCGCTACCGGCTTGGTTGGCGCCGATCCAGATGTCGCCGCCCAGCGCCGAGGCCGACGGGAAGAAAGCGTATCCGGTATAGCCCATGGCATTGGGTTGCGTGGAGTAGGCATAGCGCAGCACGCCGCACTCGCTGGCGTTGTCGGCGACTTCCACGAATTCCACGTTGCACACCGCCGCGATCTTTTCCAGGACCGCGCGTGTGAGGTCCTTGTCGTCGGACGAGAATTCGCGCGCGGTCGACTGGAACCAGCCGGCGCTGTAAACCTGCGAGAACACCGACGTAGCCGGGCTGGCGAACGAGTAGGTGATGACGGTCTTTGCGCTGGTGGCGTCCTGGCTGCTCCACTTGCTGCCGGCCATCAGCGACGCGGTGCTGCCACCGGCAACCTGCGGCGCCGAAGGGGCGGAGAAGGCATAGCTGTTGTCGTTGGGCGTGGTGGCGTACTGGCCGGGCGCGGCGTGGCCGGCGCCTTCGGACAGCGCCTGCCCGCTGGCCTGGGCGCAGGCGGAGCACGAGCAATGAAGGCTGGCGACGAGTGCGGGAGCGAC
>CALRME020000289.1:0-4892 GCA_943369045.1 Sphingobacterium thalpophilum | reverse complement strand
CACCGCGACCTGTACTTCACCGACGAGGAGAAGGCGAAGAACGACCAGTTCACGCCCTGCTGCTCGCGTGCCAAAGGCCGGCTGCTGGTGCTGGACCTGTAGACTTTCAGAAAAACCACCCGAGGACACAAACACATGAGCCAACTCCCCGCCCGTTACGACCACGTCGGCAGCTTTCTGCGCCCCCAGTACCTGCTTGAAGCCCGTGAGCAAAAAGCCAAGGGCGACATCACGCCCGAGCAGCTGCGCGAAGTGGAAGACAAGGCCATCACCGAGATCGTCAAGTTCCAGGAAGACGTGGGCCTGAAAAGCATCACCGACGGCGAGTTCCGCCGCACGTATTTCCACATCGACTTTCTCGAGCAGATCGGCGGCGTGAAGACCGACATCCCGGTCACCATCATTCGCCCCGACGGCACGCAGGAGCTGGCCCCGCCGGTGATGCGCGTGATCGACAAGGTGCGCCACGTCAAGGACATCCAGCTGGCCGACTTCAAGTACTTGAAGAGCCAGGTGGGCGCGGGCAACACGCCCAAGGTGACCATCCCCTCGCCCACCATGCTGCACTTCCGGGGCGGGCGCGCCGGCATCAGCAAGGAGCACTACCCCGAGCTCGACCCGGCTTTCTACGACGACGTGGCCAAGGCGTATGGAGATGAACTGCGCTCACTCGCTGCAGCTGGCTGCACCTATGTGCAGATGGACGACACCAACCTGGCCTACCTGTGCGACGAGAAGATGCGCGAGGCGGCCCGCCAGCGCGGCGACGACCCCAACGAGCTGCCGCACCGCTACGCCAAGTTCATCAACAAGGTGGTCGCGCAAAAGCCCGCCGGCATGACCCTGGCCATGCACCTGTGCCGCGGCAACTTCAAGAGCACGCATGCAGCAGCGGGCAACTACGAGCCCGTGGCCGAAGCGCTGTTGAAGGAAATGGACCTGGACGCCTACTTCCTGGAATACGACGACGACCGCTCCGGCGACTTCAAGCCCCTGCGCTACCTGCCCAAGGGCAAGACCGTGGTGCTAGGCCTGGTGACCACCAAGTTCGACCAGATGGAAGACAAGGACGCCCTCAAGCGCCGCATCGAAGAAGCCGCGAAGTACGCGCCCCTCGACCAACTGGCGTTGTCGCCCCAATGCGGCTTTTCCAGCACGGTGCACGGCAACAACATTGCGGTGGAAGCGCAACGCAACAAGCTGCGGCTGGTGATTGATACGGCGCGTGAAGTTTGGGGTAGCGCCTGACCCATGCTGTCATGCCGGACTTGATCCGGCATCCACCAGCCGACCACATCCCCGTTCGGCCTGAGCCTGTCGAAGGCCCGCAAGCACGCTCCATGCGGCTTGCGGGCTTTTTTTGGCCTGGGAGGCGCGTGGATGCTGCTTGGGCGGTTTGGGGTTGGGCATTCTTCTTGCGCCCGAGTAATATAAACCGACGAATTTCACAGCGAGGGCAGACCCCTATCGCGCTACATGAGCCCACAAACCTTCTGCACCCTGTTCGTGATCAGCGCTTTGGTGCATTCGCTTTTATCGTGGTGGCTGCTGCTCGCTGTCCGTAGCGATGAAAAGGTCAGGACTGAATTGTTTGGGTCAATCAAGACCGTCGTTCTGGGACCCAAGACCATGCGAATCAAGCATCTCTTTCTGAGATCGGTCCCTGAAGTGGTTGCAAAATCTTCACTCGATGTGCGCAACCTGTTCTGGTTGGCGCGATGGGCCGGAAGGATCGCCCTTCTCTTTCTGCTCGGCGTGGTCGCCACCACCGTACTGCACGCCACCTAGGCTTGCTCAGCCCACATCCCCCGCCACATTCGAGTGCGACAGCGCATACACCCCCCGCACCGCCCCCGCCATCGCGCCCTGCCCCACCAGCGCTTCCTCACCCAGCTCGCCCACCGCCAGCGCTTCCAGCGCCGCGCGGTCATAGCCACAGGCCACGAACACCCAGTCCGCTGCCGCATCCGGCCCGCCACGGATCTTCTGCTCGGCGGTCACTGCCATCTTCGGCGTTTGCGTCTGCAGCAGATGTCCGGCAGTGGTGCCCGGCCGCGTCACCAACACATCGGCCAGCGCGCGCAGGCTGTCACGCAATCGCTCTTCCTGCCCCTCCGCCGGCGTGAGCCGCACGGTCAGCGCGTGGCGTGAGAGCGCGCCGCCGCGGCTTTCCAGCACGCGGCACTGGCTGCGCACCATGTTGCGGTGGTGCGGCATCATTTTTGTGGACCAGGGCGTGGGCGCGTTCAGGCGCGCGAGGTAGCCGGGCGAGACCAGCGTCTCGTACGCATCGAGCTCGTACATCACGAAGAAGCCCTCGCCGCCCGCCGCGTCGGCCCAGCGCGAGCCGCGCAAAAAACCGGGGATACCCATGCGCTCGGGGAAATGCTCGTGCGTGTGCCAGTCCTCGAACTCGGCCCGCTGCGCGGGCGCGATGTCCCACCACATGGCCACTGCCCCTTTGCCCAATAGCGCCATTGAATTTCCTCTTGCTGGTTGCTGCTCGTCGATAGCTTAACTTGGGGACTCGGCAGCTCTCGTTCGGCCTGAGCCTGTCGAATGCCCACAAGCACGCTCCATGCGGCTTGCGGGCGCTTTTTGGCCTGGGAGGCGCGCGGAATGTGCTTGTGCGCTCGCATCCGTTGCGCTATTCCCCGCAGGGATTGCTGCTATAAACCAACGACTCAAGACGCAGTGGGACAAGATGACGATGCATGACAAAGGCTCGTCGCCTATCCAGCACAAAAAGCCCCATGGGACTCCTGACCTTCAGCCTCAACCTCACCCTCGACGGCTGCGTCGACCACCAGGAAGGCATCGTCGATGACGAGACGCACGCCTTCTTCACCCGCCTCATGGACGAGGGCGGGGCCATGCTGTGGGGCCGCGTCACCTACGAGATGATGGAAAGCTATTGGCCGGCGGTCGCGCGCGGCGACGTGGAAGCGCCACCGGCGATTCGCGAATGGGCGGTCAAGCTGGAGGCCAAACCCAAGTACGTGGTGTCCTCCACGCGAAACGACTTCCCCTGGACCAACAGCCACCCCATCACCGGCGACCTGCGCACGGGCATACAGAAGCTCAAGGACGCGACCCCGGACGGCGTGCTCCTGGGCAGCGGCAAGCTCGCCGCCGAGCTGGACCGGCTTGACCTGATCGACGAATACAAGTTCCTGGTCCACCCCAGGATCGCCGGCCACGGCCCCACTCTGTACGAGAGCGGGCTGACCAGCACGCGGCGGCTCGAACTGATATCGGCCAAGCCGCTGCGCTGCGGCGCCGTCGCCATGCACTACCGGCGCTTGCGATAACCTCAAGACATTCACGAGAAAGGCTGGGTATGGATCAAAGTAGCAATGGGTTTGCGTTCCCGGCGCACGCCACGTTTGGCCTGGGAGATCGCGTGCGCAAGAAATCCGGCGCCGCCTGGCAGGGCCTGGTTGTCGGCTGGTACAGCACAAAACTGACCCCTGAAGGCTATGCCGTCGAGTCAGAAGCTCACCCAGGCTCGGTACAAATCTATCCTGTGACTGCGCTTGAGCGCGTGGCCTGAGACTCAGCGCCCGCAAGGCGCTGGTTGCCGAACTGCATGACGATGCATGATTGACCTCAACCTCACCGAAGTCCGCCCCTTCCTCCCCGCCCTAGACTTCGCCGTCTCCAAAGATTTCTACACCGCGCTGGGCTGGACCGTGGGCTGGTCCGACGACAAGCTGGCGCTGATGACCCAGGGCGGCCAGAGCTTCTACCTCCAGGCGTACTACCAGAAGGAATGGGCCGAGAACACCATGCTGCACATCGCGGTAGAAGACGCGCAGTCCTGCTACGTGCAGGTCAAACCTATGGTCGATTCTGGCCGCTTCCCTGGCGCACGTGTCGCCGAGCCCAGGCTGGAGGCTTACGGCGCGCTGGTGACCTATGTGTGGGACCCGGCAGGCGTGCTGCTGCACCTGGCGCAGTGGACGGGCCCTAGATCCTGAAATAGGCGACTGCTTGCGCCAGTTGGGTGGACTGGTTCTTCAGGCTTTCGGCCGCCGCCGACGATTGCTCGGCGAGCGCCGCGTTCTGCTGGGTGCTTTCGTCCAGCGCGCTCACGGCCGACGAGACACCCGCCACGCCGTCGGACTGCTCCTGCACGGAGCGGCCGATGTCCTGGATCAGCGAGGCCACGCGCTTGACCTCGTCCACGATGTTGCCGACGGTGCGGCCGGCCTCGGTCACCAGCTCGGAGCCGGCTTCCACCCGCTCGACGCTGGCCGAGACCAGCGACTTGATTTCCCGGGCGGCCTCGGCCGAGCGCTGGGCCAACGTGCGCACCTCGGAGGCGACCACGGCAAAGCCCTTGCCCTGCTCACCGGCCCGGGCAGCTTCAACCGCCGCGTTCAGGGCCAGGATGTTGGTCTGGAAGGCGATGCCGTCGATCACCGCGATGATGTCGCCGATCTTTGCCGACGACTGCGAGATGTCGGCCATGGTCTGCGTCACCCTGTGCATCACGTCGCTGCCGCCCGTGGCCGCCACGCTGACCGAGGTGGCCAGGCCCGAAGCCGTGTTCGCCGATTCCGCGTTCTGCCGGACGGAAAGGTTCATCTGCTCCATGGCCGAGGCGGTCCGCTGCAACTCGCTGGCCTGGTTTTCGGTTCGGGCTGACAGGTCGGCGTTGCCGGCGGCAATCTGGTGCGAGCCGTTGGCGATCGAGTCGCTGACGTTGCGCACCTTCTCCACCACGTCGCGCATCTGGCGGTTCATGCGCTCGATCTCGTTCATCAGGCTGCCGGCGGCCGCGGACACTTCCAGGTTCCTGGCCGACAGCTTGCCTTCGGCCAGTTCGCCCACGTAGCGCTTGAGGGCTTCGGGCTCGGCGCCAAGGGTGTTGAGCACGCTGCGCAGCA
>CALRME020000288.1:0-4901 GCA_943369045.1 Sphingobacterium thalpophilum | reverse complement strand
TGCGGGTCTCGGGGTTGTTGACGGCCTCTTTCCATTCGCAGGCGTAGGTGTCGACCAGGTTCTGCATGTGCATTTCCATCTCGGCGGCCAGGCCCAGGCTGTCCTCGACCACGACCTGCTTGAGGTAGTCGAGCCCGCCTTCCAGGCTCTCGCGCCAGGTGCTGGTGCGCTGCAGACGGTCGGCCGTACGCACGTAGAACATCAGGAAGCGGTCGAGCAGCTTGATGAGTTGCTCTTTCGACAGGTCCACAGCCAGCAGCTCGGCGTGGCGCGGCTTCATGCCGCCGTTGCCGGCCACGTAGAGGTTCCAGCCGCGCTCGGTGGCGATCACGCCCACGTCCTTGCCCTGGGCTTCGGCGCACTCCCGCGTGCAGCCCGAGACGCCGAACTTGATCTTGTGCGGCGCGCGCAGGCCCTTGTAGCGGTTCTCCAGTTCCACCGCCAAGCCCACGCTGTCGCCCACGCCAAAGCGGCACCAGGTCGAGCCCACGCAGGACTTGACCGTCCGCAGCGACTTGCCGTACGCATGGCCCGATTCAAAGCCGGCGGCGATCAGTTCTTCCCAGATCAGGGGCAGCTGCTCGACGCGGGCGCCGAACAGGTCCACGCGCTGGCCACCGGTGATCTTGGTGTACAGCTTGTACTTCTTGGCCACCTGGCCGACGGCGATCAGGCCGTCGGGCGTCACTTCGCCGGCCGGCATGCGGGGCACCACGGAATAGGTGCCGTCCTTCTGGATGTTGCCCAGGTAGTAGTCGTTGGTGTCCTGCAGCGCCGCGTGGTCGCGCAGTATGAAGTCGTTCCAGCACGACGCAAAGATGCTGGCGGCCACCGGCTTGCAGATGTCGCAGCCCAGGCCGCTACCGTGGCGCTTGACGAGCTCGCCGAAGGAACGGATGCCCTCGACCTTGACCATGTGGAACAGCTCCTGGCGCGAGTACGCGAAGTGCTCGCACAGGTGGTTGTTGACCGCCATGCCGCGCTTTTTCATCTCGGCCTTCATGATCTGCGTGACCAGCGGCACACAGCCGCCACACGAGGTGCCGGCCTGGGTGCACGACTTCAGTGCGCCTATGGTGCAGGCGCCCTCGCCCACCGCAGCGCAGATCGTGCCCTTGGAAACGTTGTTGCATGAGCAGATCTGCGCCGCGTCGGGCAGCGCGTCCACGCCCAGCGCGGGACGGGCATTGCCGTCGGCCTGCGGCAGGATCAGGAATTCGGGCGCCTCGGGCAGGTCAATGCCGTTGAGCATGTACTGCAGCAGCGAGCCGTATTCGTCGGCGTCGCCCACCATCACCGCGCCCAGCAGCTTCTTGCCGCATTCGGAAACCACGATCTTTTTGTAGACCTGGGTGCGCTCATTGCTGAACTGGAAGGAGCGGCTGCCGGCGGTCTTGCCCTGGGCGTCGCCGATGCTCGCCACGTCCACGCCCATCAGCTTGAGCTTGGTGCTCATGTCGGCGCCCAGGAACCTGGTGTCGCCGCCGGCGAGTTCGGCCGCGGCCACACGCGCCATGTCGTAGCCCGGCGCGACCAGGCCGTAGACGTTGCCGTTGAAGGCCGCGCATTCGCCGATGGCCAGGATGTCCGGGTCGCTGGTGCGCATGCGCTCGTCCACCGCCACTCCCCCGCGCGGGCCGACAGCCAGGCCGGCTTCGCGGGCCAGCGCATCACGCGGGCGGATACCGGCGGAGAACACCACCATGTCGGTTTCCAGGTGGCTGCCGTCGGCGAACTCCAGGCGGTGCGTGGCCGTCTCGCCGTCGGTGATCTTGAGCGTGTTCTTCTGCGTGTGCACGCCCACGCCCAGGCCTTCGATGTGCCGGCGCAGCATGCGGCCGCCGTCGTCATCGACCTGCAGCGTCATCAGGCGCGGCGCGAATTCGACCACGTGGGTCTGCAGGTTCATGTCGCGCAGCGCCTTGCCGCATTCCAGGCCCAGCAGGCCGCCGCCGATGACCACGCCGGTCTTGCTGCGTGCGCCGCAGGCCTTCATGGCCTCCAGGTCTTCGATGGTGCGGTAGACAAAGCAATCGCTGCGGTCGGCGCCCGGCACCGGCGGCACGAAAGGCGTGGAGCCGGTGGCCAGCACCAGCTTGTCGTAATGGAGGACTTCACCCGTGCTGGCGGTGACGGTGTGGGCGTTGCGGTCTATGGCCACCGCACGCGCATTGAGCTTGAGCACGCGGTTGGGCCGGTCAAAGAAGCCTTCGGAGACCAGTGAGAGATCGTCGGCGCTGCGGCCGCTGAAGAATTCGGAGAGGTGCACGCGGTCGTAGGCGGCGCGAGGCTCTTCGCACAGCACAGTGACCTGCGCATCCATGCCGGACGCGTCGATGCTCTCGATGAATTTGTGGCCCACCATGCCGTGGCCGATCAGGACGATTTTCATTTGGTACACCCGGTTCAAAACCCATACGCAGCCCCTTGCGGGGCGGAGGGCCTGATGCGTCCAGTGCGCTGCTTCGGCACTTGGCGGCGTCACGTTGTTGTGCGCCGGGAGGAGCGGCACGCTTCAGTCAGGAAGATGAAACGCGCGCTGTCAGGAGTCAATGAACATGCAAGCACCGTGCCAGTGCGCAAAGCCGCGCCTGTACTGCGTTTGCAACGGATGAGTGGCGGCTTGTGTTGTTCTATGCACCATGCTGAGGCGGCTGGTGGCGCATCGTGCGCCGCCGTGGTGCGGGCGGTGGGCGGCCTACTCCGCCGAGATTCCGTTCTTCTTGATCAAGTCGCCGTACTTCGCCAGCTGCGCTTTGGTCGCCACGCCCAGTTCATCGGGCGTGGTGCCGCGCGGCGTGAGGCCCTGGGCGTTGAGCTTCTCCTGGACTTCCGGGTCGGCCAGCGCCTTCTTCACTTCGGCGGCGAGCTGGTTGAGGATGGGCTTGGGCGTGCCGGCCGGCGCCATCAGCGCGAACCATGAATTGAATTCAAAGCCGGCCAGGCCCGATTCGCCGACCGTGGGCACGTCGGCGAACTGCGGCATGCGCTTCGGTGTGGTCACACCCACCAGCCGCAGCTTGCCGGCCTTGACCAGCGAGGTGACGGTGGCGATGCCCTGGAAGGCGGCATCGACTTCCTTGCCCGCCACGCCCATGGCGGCCTGGGTCGCGCCCTTGTAGGGCACATGCGTCATCTGCAGGCCGGCCTGGGAAGCGAACAGCGCCATGGCGATGTGCTGCGGGCTGCCGTTGCCGCCCGAGCCGTAGTTGATCTTGCCCGGCGCCTTCTTCGCCGCGGCGATCAGGTCGCCCGCGCTCTTGAGCGGTGCCTCGGCGTTGACCACCAGGCCCCACTCCACCGTGGCAACCAGCGAGACGGGTTCGAAGTCCTTGATGATGTCCCAGGGCATCTTGGCCGTGAGATTGGGCACCATGGTCATGATGCTGTCGTTGAAGCCGCCCAGCGTGTAGCCATCAGGTGCGGCCTTGGCCACCACCCCCGCACCGATCAGGCCGGAAGCGCCGGCCTGGTTTTCGATGACGAAGTTCTGGCCCATGTTGCGCGACATCTTTTCCATGACGATGCGCGCGGCGTTGTCCACCGCGCTGCCCGCGGCGAGCGGGACAATGACGCGGATGGGCTTGCTGGGGTAGGTCTGGGCGGATGCGGCGCCGGCTGCGAGCAGCGAGGCCAGGAAGAGGCTTGTGAGTTTCATGATGTCTCCTGCAATGTTGGGATGCCGATGTCGCGCGCCACGGTGTCGAGTTGCGCCATCAGCTGCGGCGAAATGGCCAGGCCGTCGCGCTCGTTGGCGATGCGTTTGGCGTGGCTTTGCTCGCCGGGCATCCAGATGCGGTCCACGCCGGGCATGCGTTCGCTGGCGCGCAGTTCGCGGATGAGCTTGTCGACCCGGCCCTTGAATTCGGCTATGTCGCCGAACGCGTCCGGGTCGATGGCGACGATGGCCTGGCCGGTGTTGGTCAGCGTGGTGTCGTCCTTGTTGAAGTCGATGGTCTCGCTGCCCAGGGCCGCGCCGTTGAGCGTGCCGGCCAGGATGCCGACGATCATCGCCAGGCCGTAACCCTTGTAGCCGCCAATGGGCATCAGGAAACCTTCTTCCGAACGCTTGGGGTCGGTCAGCGGCTCGCCCTTGCGGTCGATCATCCAGCCCACGGGCATCTGTTCGCCGCGCTGCGCCTTGGCCTTGACCTTGCCGTAGGCGGCGACGGTCGTTGCCATGTCGAGAACGATGGGTGCTTCCTCGCCCGCGGGCACGGCCACGGCGATGGGGTTGGTCGACAGCAGCATGTCCAGCCCGCCCCAGGGCGGCAGGTGGTTGGCATTGCCCACCGCGTAGTACATGCCGATCATGTTGTGTTCGAGGGCCATCCGCGCATACAGCGACGCGGGCCCGGCGTGGTTGGACAGGCGCGAGCCGACCCAGGCGATGCCGCAGTTGCGCGCCTTCTCGATGGCGATCTGTGTGGCGCGCTGCATCACCAGGTGGCCCATGCCGTTGTCACCGTCGACCAGCGCCATCGCGGCCTTTTCCTTGACGACGCGGATGCTGGGGTGCAGGTTGATGCCGCCGGCGCGGATACGGCGCGCGTACGGCGCCAGGCGAATCGCGCCATGGCCGTCCGAGCCCTGCACCTCGGCTTCGGTCATCAGCGCGCCCACGGTGGCCGCATCGCCGGGTGGCAGGCCCAGCTTTTCCATGGCGGTGGTGATGAAGCGGCGCAGTTGCGCGGCGGGGATGCGGCTTTCAGGCATGGGAGATTCTTTGGGTCATTTGCTGTTTGAGCGCGAGCACCGCGCAATCGGGGCTGCTCAGCACGGGGCATTGAAGTTCGGCCTGCACCAGCGGCTGCGCGGCCGCCATGGAGAACTGCGCCAGCATCACGCCGTCGCAGCCGGCCAGCGAGCGCGCGGCCACAGCGATCTTGCGGTGGTGATCA
>CALRME020000287.1:0-4902 GCA_943369045.1 Sphingobacterium thalpophilum | reverse complement strand
GGTGTTGTCTTCGGCAATGTAGTCATCCAGACACTCCGGCAGCAGCGTTACCTGCTGGCGGTCCACCCCTTCGACGTATCGAGCCACAGCGCCTCCGGTACGAGTTGCCGCAGTCTAAGACGTGGCAGGGTTTTCACACAACCTCGGCCCAAAGCAGACATCCGCAGACTCTGCCACTGACTACTGCCGCAAAGACACTTACTGGTAGCTACTGCTCACAGCGCCCCTGCATCGAGCGTTAGCGTTGCATGCGTCCCCAGCGCCGCATCCTCGCACGAGTATTGGACCTTGCCCGCCGCATCCACACTCATGACGCCTGCCACGCGGCGGCCGTCGGGTCCGACATAGTCGACACCCAACACGACCGTGACCCCAGTCATGCGCGCGGCGTCCACCACCGGTTGCAGCGAAGCGTCCTTCGCAACGTCACCCAGAGAAGAGTTCGCATCGGTGCGCGAAACGGTGATGGCACGCTCGGGCAGAACCACCAACTTCGCCCCCGTGGCCGCGGCGCGCTCGATGCCGCTCACCAGGTCCTTCATCGAGCCCTGCGTGACCGAGCTGGCTACTCCGTCACCGCTGACGACCACGCGGCTGTTGCCGCCGGGCGAGAAAGTCACTGCATCCAGCGAGCCCGCTGGCCCGGCGCCGACCTTGCGGACGATGATGGTGCGGGCCACGCTGTTCGCCGCCCGCGGCGAATAGGTCGCAGGCACCAGGATCGTGGGCCCGGGCACATCGCCGGCTGCGGTCTTGAGCCAGCCGGTTTGCGTCATGTAAAGCTCCAGCGTGCCGATGGTGAGTGCATCGAATACGCGCTGCCCGTTGTCACGCATGAACTCGCCTGCCTGACGGGTGGCAAGATCGGTGCTCGCTGCGTTCGCCGATCCCCGCTGAATCATCTCCAGCGCCACGCTCGCCACGTAGATGGGCGTCATCTGTTCGGCACGCAGATCGCCGGCCTCGCGATCGCCGCGCGTGCTGGTGCCGCCCTTCTCCTCCAGCACGACGATGCGATCTCCGACCCGGTAGACACAGTCGAACACGCCCGAGCCCACGCCCCGGTAGATTTCCACCGCGTTGGGGGCCAGCGACCGCACCATCGTCGCCGTGTCGGCCGGGCCCAACGCCGCAGAATCGACCGCGCGCTGCAGCGATGGAACGGCGTCGGTGTGCATCACGTGGCGCGCTGGCAGCAGGCGGCGCGCCAGTTCCGGGCCGACGGTGGGGACGAGTTGCTGCAGGGCCTCTGGCGAGTCCGCCTCGTTCAGCGGCGCAAGCATGCCGCTCGCATGTTTCCCGCCCAGGCGATCCGCCAGGACTTGGTCGATGGTGCGTGCCATATGTTCCTCCCCTCCTCGAAAGGCAGGCCCAGGAAAGCAGCGCACCGCCGGCGCTCGAGGTGGCTACCGACGGCGGAGGGATCGTATACCCGCGCCGAAAGTCGCTCAACACAACGTCTTCGAAATTTTGCAAAGTCACGCGGGACCTATCGCGTGATGCCTGCGTTAACCTTGCGACAGGACGCAAGGAGCTGCCATGCGGAAAACAAGCGCGGTAATGGGCTCTGCCCTCTTCTTTGCGGTTGCGCCCAGCTCACTGGCGGGGCTCGTTCCCTGGTGGATTACGCGTTGGGAATTTCGGCCGCCCTTTTTCGATCTCGATGCAACGCGCGCCGTTGGCATCCTGTTGATCGTCGCCGGACTGCCCGGGCTCGTGGACTCGTTCGTACGCTTTGCGTTACAGGGATTGGGGACGCCGGCGCCGATCGCACCGCCGCAGAACCTCGTGGTGACGGGTCTCTATCGTTATGTGCGCAATCCCATTTACGTGGCCCTTGTCGCCGTCACTCTGGGCCAGGCGGTTCTGTTCGGCGACAACCGCCTTGAGCATTGACATGGGGATCCCACCATGGCCCGGGCAAGCCCGTATACTGAACTTTGTAGCAGAGAGGTTCATGCGTTTCAAGTGCGCTTTCAACAACAGCGATGCGATACATCGTCGCCAGGCATCTGAGGCACGTCGGCTCCTATCAGGCCAGTACGAGGGAGAGAGTGAACCCCAGATGTCAGGTCATCCGAGAACTGTTATGGTGTCGGCAGGAGACAATAATGTCCTCAGCGGTCAAGATTTTCCAGGGGCGCTTCGGCCGCGTTGCCCTGTTGGACATGGATGCCCCCTTGGTCGGCCACGCGCATCACCACTGTCACATCCTGATCAAGGCGGGAGGGGCGGACAGCGCCTTTCGCG
Organism: Sphingobacterium thalpophilum; assembly: GCA_943369045.1. Classification (GTDB taxonomy): domain Bacteria; phylum Pseudomonadota; class Gammaproteobacteria; order Burkholderiales; family Burkholderiaceae_C; genus Ramlibacter. Next base: position 2,652 of record CALRME020000287.1, on the reverse strand, counting down.
TACGCGAGGAGCGTGCTCCTCTCACGGACGAATCGGCGGTGGTGGTGAACGCCTGGGAGCACCATGCCTACGAGCACGACGCCCCGCCTGGCCAGCACACGCTGATCCTGGCTCTCTACATCGAGCCCAACTGGCTGGCCGAGATCCAGCGCTCGCTGGCATTGTCGGCCCACCCTCGCTTCTTTCCCAACAAGTGCGTGCACCTGTCGGCGGCCACCCGCAAGCTGGTGGAGGAATTCGTCCTCGAACTGTGGTGGGACGACGAGGTATCCCCCGGACGGCTGGAAGACCTGTTGTTCAACCTCATCATCGCGGTGGTCGAGAGCTACACAGGCTGGCGCGACCTGGCCAGCCTGCTGCGGACCAGGCCGCCCGTTGCCATGGATGCGAGGGTTCGCAAGGCCATCGCCCTCATGCGGCGCGATGTGGCCCGCGAGCTCGATGTGGACAGTGTTGCCGCCGTCACGGGACTGTCGCGGGCCCACTTCTTCCATCTGTTCCAGCGGGACACGCAGGTCACGCCGCTGGTCTACGCCAACGTGCTGCGATTCGAGGCGGCCGTCGAACGGCTCACGCTCAGCCGGGAGCCGGTAGCCGGGATCTCTGACCTCCTGGGCTTTTCCGCCCCAGGCCATTTCTCGCGCTTCTTCCGCGCGCACTTGGGTATCACGCCCACCGACTACCGTCGCAAGGTCAATCTGTTCGAACCTCCCGCTCGCGAAACGTCGGAACTGATCTGAAAGCGCGTCCCGCGCACAAATCGCCAGACTTTTTGGTCAGCCAGCGGACCGGCCGGTCAGGGCCCGGACGCATGCGTTAGCGCTCTTGGCCGTCCTCTGCGGACACTCCCCTCAAGGAGACAGCAATGCACGCAGAGTTCGAACTGGCCCAGGCGTCCGGCGGCTTCGTGAGCCAGCGCATCGAGCGCCTGGAACTGAACGACCTGGGCCATCCGGCGCTCACCATGGCCTCGGCCCTCGACGGCTACCGCGTCGAGATCGACCCGGCCCGCCAGCGCGCGGACATCGTGCTGTGCCGGCCGCCGTTCAACGTGATCAGCATGCCGCAGCGCGAGCAGCTGCGCCTCACGTTCGAGGCGCTCGACGCCAACCAGGACGTGCGGGTGATCGTCCTGCGCGCGGACGGCGAGCACTTCTGCAGTGGCGGCAACATCAAGGGCTTCCTGCAGGCGACGCCCGAGCATGTTTCCAGGCTGGCGTGGAACGTGGCGGCGCCGGCGCGCTGCAGCAAGCCGGTGATTGCGGCGGCGCGCGGCTACTGCTTCGGCGTCGGTTTCGAGCTGTCGCTGGCCTGCGACTTCCGGCTGGTCACGCCGACCACGCTGTATGCGCTGCCCGAGCAGAAGCTGGGCCAGATCCCCGGTTCCGGCGGCTCCGCCCGGCTGCAGAAGATGGTGGGGATCACGCGCACCAAGGACATCGTGATGCGTTCGCGCCGCATCCCCGGTCCCAAGGCCGTCGACTGGGGCGTGGCCTCCGAAAGCGTGCCGGACCAGGAGCTGGAAGCGGCCACCGATGCCCTGGTCGACGAGTTCAGGGGCTTTTCGCCGCTGGCCCAGCGCACCGCCAAGAAGCTGCTGAACGACACCGAGGACGCTCCGCTGTCGGTCGCGATCGAGCTGGAGGGCCACTGCTACTCCCGCTTGCGCAGCTCGGACGATTTCCGGGAAGGCGTGCAAGCCTTCCATGACAAGCGCAAGCCGAACTTCGTCGGCACCTGATTCTTTCCCGCACAACCACAAACAGGAGACAACTCATGAAACGCATCATCACGCTCGCCTCGGCCACCTTCGCGCTTTCCGCGCTGGGCAGCGCCGCCATGGCCCAGACCGGGCCCATCCGCATCGGCGTGGTCACGCCGCTGACGGGAACCTACGCCGGCATCGGCCAGCAGGTCAAATGGGGCCTGGACCTGGCGGCACGCCAGATCAATGCCGGCGGCGGCATCGCCGGCCGGCAGATCGAGCTGATCTACGAAGACGAGGAAGCCAATCCCGCCGTCGCCGTGCAGAAGGCCGAGAAGCTGTTCCAGGTGAGCAAGGTGGATTTCCTGACCGGCACCGTGAACTCCGGCGCCACCCTGGCCGTGGGGCAGGTGGCCGAGCGCAACAACCGCCTCATCGCGACCACCGTTTCCTTCGCCGACAGCATCACCGCCGACAAGTGCTCGCCCAACGTCTTCCGGGTCAATGCGCGGGCCGGCATGCAGTCCGCGGCCCTGGCCGACTGGATGGCGGTCACCAAGCCGAACGCCAACGTGTTCTACCTGGGGCCGGACTACGAGATGGGCCGCAGCACGGTGGCAGCGTTCAAGTCGGCCGCCGAAGGCAAGGGCGCCAAGTCGGTCGGCGAGGTGTTCGCGCCGCTGGACAACAAGGACTACTCGCCCTTCTTCGGCCAGATGCGCTCGGCTCGTCCCGCGGTCATCTACACCTCGGTGGCCGGCAACGACACGGTCCGCCTGTTCACGCAGATGGCGGAGTTCGGTCTCAACCGCAACGTGCAGGTGGTCGGCGCCTCGGGAACGGTGACGTCGCAGAACCTGCCCGCCATCGGCAAGGCCGCCGACGGCTTCGTCACCGGCGTCGGCTATACGACCGGGATCGACACGCCGGAGAACAAGAAGTTCGTC
>CALRME020000286.1:0-4906 GCA_943369045.1 Sphingobacterium thalpophilum | reverse complement strand
TTGAGCGACAGGTCCATCAGCAGCTGCGCGCGGCGCTCTTCGGGGAAGAAGTTGATCACGCGGTCCAGCGCCTGGTTGGCGCTGTTGGCGTGCAGCGTGCACAGGCACAGGTGGCCGGTCTCGGCAAACGCGATGGCGTGCTCCATGGTTTCGCGGTCGCGCACCTCGCCCATCAGGATCACGTCCGGCGCCTGGCGCAGCGTGTTCTTCAGGGCCGCTTCCCAGCTGTCGGTGTCCAGCCCCACTTCGCGCTGCGTCACCACGCAGTTCTTGTGCGGGTGCACAAATTCAACCGGGTCTTCGATCGTGATGATGTGGCCAAACGACTGCTCGTTGCGCCAGTCGACCATGGCCGCCAGCGTGGTCGACTTTCCCGAGCCGGTGGCCCCCACCAGGATGGTGAGACCGCGCTTGGCCATCACCACTTCCTTGAGCACCTGGGGCACGCCCAGGCCGTCGATGGTGGGCAGGATCTGCGGGATCACCCGCATCACCATGCCGACCTTGCCCTGCTGCACGAACGCGTTGACGCGGAAGCGCCCGATGCCCGGCGGCGAGATGGCGAAGTTGCACTCCTTGGTGCGCTCGAATTCGGACGCCTGCTTGTCGTTCATGATCGAACGCGCGAGCGCCAGCGTGTGCCCGGAATTGAGCGGCTGCGGCGACACCTTGGTGACCTTGCCGTCGACCTTCATCGCGGGCGGGAAGTCGCCGGTGATGAACAGGTCACTGCCGTTGCGGCTGACCATCAGCTTGAGCAGGTCGTTGATGAATTTACTTGCCTGGTCTCTTTCCATGGCTACTCCGGTATTTCGCTAAAACTTGTTCAATGGGCCTGCCTGTCGCTCAGGCGGGCCCCCACCACACGCAGGCGCAGTGAAAGCTTGCGCGCCAGCAGGGCAATCAGGCTTGCGGCCAGTTGCGGATCGGTGTTCATCATCTCGTCCATCGCCTCGGCGCCCAGGACGGCGATCTCGCATTCGGTCAGCGAGGTGCACAGCGAAAAACGCATGCCACTGTCGAGCAGCGACATCTCGCCCAGGATGTCGCCAGGCCGCGTTTCCGTCAGCCGCAGGCGCTCGCCCCAGGGCTGCTGGCGGTCCACCGCGATGGTCCCGGTCAGCAGCACGATCATGAAGTTGCCGTACTCTTCTTGGCGGATCACGTCGCGGTCGGCAGGCACGCTCGCAAAGTCGAAGAATTTTTCCAGCCGCTGGATCAGGTTGGCGTCCAGCCGGCTCATGTACTTGTCCTTGGCCCACAGCGCCTGCAGCAGCTTGACGCCGCGCGCGGCCTGCAGGCGCTTTGCGCCAACCTCGTTGGCCCGCGCCTCCCACGGGATGAGCATGGAAGGATCGACACCCTGGTCGGCGAACGCCGTGGTGAAAAGCCTTGAATCGGACTGCTCCGGCTCGTGTTCAGTGCCGCCGGACTTGCGCAGCAGTCCGAGTAAACCTTTCATGCCATCTCCCTTTGCATCTGCAGCATCATCAACCCGGGAAGTTTTCCGGGATCTTGGCCTTGCTGCGCGCCTCGGCCGGGCTGATCTGGTTGCGCTTGACCAGGTCGAGCAGGTTCTGGTCCAGGGTCTGCATGCCGAAGCTGTTGCCGGTCTGGATGGCCGAATACATCTGCGCCACCTTGGCCTCGCGGATCAGGTTGCGGATGGCCGAGGTGCCCAGCATGATCTCGTGCGCCGCCACACGGCCCTGGCCGTCCTTGGTCTTGCACAGGGTCTGCGAGATCACGGCCTGCAGCGATTCGGACAGCATGGCGCGGACCATTTCCTTTTCGTCGGCCGGGAACACGTCGATGATCCGGTCGATGGTCTTGGCGGCCGATGAGGTATGCAGCGTGCCGAACACCAGGTGGCCCGTCTCGGCCGCCGTCATGGCCAGGCGGATGGTTTCCAGGTCGCGCATTTCGCCCACCAGGATGGCGTCCGGGTCTTCGCGCAGTGCGGACTTCAGGGCCGCGGCGAACGACAGCGTCATGTTGCCCACTTCGCGCTGGTTGATCAGGCACTTCTTGGATTCATGCACAAACTCGATCGGGTCTTCCACCGTCAGGATGTGGCCGTACTCGGTTTCGTTGAGGAAGTTGACCATGGCCGCCAGCGTGGTCGACTTGCCCGAGCCCGTGGGGCCGGTGACCAGCACCATGCCGCGCGGCTTGAGTGCCAGGTCGCCGAAGATCTTGGGCGCGTTGAGCTGCTCGAGCGTCAGGATCTTGGACGGAATGGTCCGGAACACGGCGCCGGCGCCGCGGTTCTGGTTGAAGGCGTTGACGCGAAAGCGCGCCAGGCCGTCGATCTCGAAGGAGAAGTCAACTTCCAGGAATTCTTCGTACACCTTGCGCTGGGTGTCGTTCATGATGTCGTACACCATGCCATGCACCTGCTTGTGGTCGAGCGAGTCGACGTTGATGCGCCGCACGTCGCCATGCACACGGATCATGGGTGGCAAGCCCGCGGACAAGTGCAGGTCGGAAGCCTTGTTCTTGACGCTGAACGCCAGCAGCTGGGTAATATCCACGGATCCCTCTATACGTTTGTTGGAGATGGCAGTCAGTGCCGGTTAATTATGACCACGATTCGTAACAACCTCCAGAGTGTTCACCAGGCAATCGCGGCCGCCTGTAGCGGTGCCGGGCGCAATGTGAACGAAGTCACATTGCTGGCGGTGTCCAAAACCTTTGGCCCCGAGGCCGTGCGCGAGGCCCATTCGGCCGGCCAGGTGGCATTTGGCGAAAACTACATCCAGGAAGCGGTCGAGAAAATCGGCCTGCTGGCCGACCTGCCGCTGCAGTGGCATTGCATAGGCCCCATCCAGAGCAACAAGACCCGCCTGGTAGCCAGCCATTTCGACTGGGCCCACAGCGTGGACAGGCTCAAGACGGCGCAACGCCTGTCAGAGCAACGGCCAGATGGCCTGCCGCCGTTACAAGTCTGCCTGCAGGTCAATATCGATGGCGGCCCATCCAAATCGGGCATTGCACCGGACGAGGTGCTGGCATTGGCCCGTGACGTGGTGCAACTGCCACACCTGGTGCTGCGCGGCCTGATGACGATCCCCGAACCACTGGCCGATTTCGACGCGCAAAAAGAGGTTCACCTCAAGGCGCGCGCGCTGTTTGACGAACTGCGCGCCGCCGGCCTGCCGCTGGACACGCTGTCCATGGGCATGACGGCCGACCTGGAAGCCGCCATCCATGCCGGCAGCACCATGGTGCGCGTGGGCACGGCGATTTTTGGCGGGCGGCCTACTTCTTCGGCATCGCCAGCGGCTTGACGCTGCCGCAGTCGGCGCCCTGCCACTTGCCGTTGCCTTCCATGGTCATGCTCTCGGCCTTTCCGCGCATGGTGGTGGTCACCGCCATCTTCATGGCATAGGCTTCGGGGCTGACGAAGGTGAACTGGCCCTCGCCGCTGGAAGGCGGCTGGGTGCAGGTAAACGCCATCTTCATGGTGTTGCCGGTGCGCTGCTGCGTGGTGGTCTTGCAGTCGCCCTGCTGCTGCGCAGGAAACTCGTTGCGCTCGACCATTTCCTTTGTCATGCAGACCTTGACGCTCATGCCACCGGCACCCGACGAGCCCATCTGCACGCCCTGTTTGGCCAGCATGTCTTCCATCTGCTTGCGCTGCTCGGGCGGCATGGCCGCCATCTGCTTTTGCATCTGCGCCATGGCCTGGTCCATCTGAGGGCTGCCGCCCATTCTCTGGGTGATTTCCCACAGGCCCGGTTTGAGGTTCTGCGCACCGGCATGGCAGGCGAATGCGGCGATACAAGCGGCGAGGAAATAGCGCGGTTTCATGGCAGTCCCCTGGTCAAAAAAATGCATTCTGCTGCATGTGTGTTTCAGGCGGCGGTGGCCTGCCGCACGGCATGCTCCCACTGCCCCATGAGCTGCGCGGCGCGGTCCGAATCCAGCGTGGGCAGGAAGCGCCGCTCCGAGCGCCACAGGGCGGACAGTTCATCCGTGCTCTGGTAGACGCCTGAAGAAAGGCCCGCCAGGTAAGCCGCGCCCAGGGCCGTGGTTTCGGTGACGGCGGGCCGCACCACCGGGATGCCCAGCAGGTCGGCCTGGAACTGCATCAAGAGGTCGTTGACGCAGGCACCGCCGTCCACCCGCAGTTCGCTCACCGGCGCGCTGCCGGCAGCCACGGCGTCCCGGCTCATGGCCTGCAGCAGGGCGCTGCTCTGGTAGGCGATGCTTTCCAGCGCCGCGCGGGCGATGTGGGCCACCGTGGTCCCGCGCGTCAGGCCGGTGATGATGCCGCGCGCATCGGCGTTCCAGTACGGCGCACCCAGGCCGGTGAAGGCCGGCACCATCATCACCCCGCCCGAATCGGGCACGCTTTGCGCCAGCGCCTGCACCTCGCCGCTGCCCTTGATGGCATGCAGGCCGTCGCGCAGCCACTGCACCACGGCGCCGCCGACGAAGACGCTGCCTTCAATCGCAAATTCGGTGGCCTGGCTGGTTTGTGCAGCACTGGTGGTCAGCAGGCCGTTGGACGAGGTCTGGAATTTGCCGCCGGTGTGCATCAGCATGAAGCAACCTGTGCCATAGGTGTTCTTGGCCATGCCCTCCCTGAAGCAGGCCTGTCCGAAGAGGGCGCTTTGCTGGTCGCCTGCCACGCCGCCAATCGCAATCGATGCGCCCAGCAGTTCGGCTTTTGTCTCGCCGTACTGCGCGCTGGAAGGCAGCACCCTGGGCATCAGCGCCGCCGGAATGTCCAGCAGTGCGAGCAGTTCTTCGTCCCACTGGTTGCTGTGCACGTTGAACAGCATGGTGCGCGATGCATTGCTCACATCGGTGGCGTGCAGCGCGCCGCCAGTGAGCTGCCACAGCAGCCAGCTGTCGATGGTGCCAAAGGCCAGTTCGCCACGCTGCGCCTGCTCGCGGG
>CALRME020000285.1:0-4924 GCA_943369045.1 Sphingobacterium thalpophilum | reverse complement strand
GGGAGGTGCAACAAACGCAGGCGCCGGTGGCTCAACTTTGGCAGGCTGCACCGGCGCCGGCTGGGGCTCGGGTTCGGGTTCGGGTTCGGGCGTGACCGGAGTGGCAGCCACGGCGGCAGGCTCGGGCGCAGATGCAGATGAAAAGTCCAGGTCGGCAAAGCCGCTGCCCAGTTCTTCCTCCTGCGGCATGTCAGCGCGCTGGGGCACCTCGATGTCCTTGAGCGCGAGCAGCGATTCCAGCACGTGCGCGTCGGGCTCCTTGAGGAATCCGGCGGCAAACTGGTGCAGCAGGCGGCGGATTTCCTCTGCCGCGCCCGAGAAGGCCTGGGCCTGCTCCGGCGTGCCGTACGCCTGCGTCTGGGACTTCTGAAGCGAATTCTCAAGCGCACGTGCGATGTCTGACAACGCGTGGAACCCGACCGTGGCCGAGCTGCCGGCCAGCGCATGGGCCAGACCCACGGTGGAGTCCAGCACAGGACGGTTCAGCTCCATCGTCCATTCACTCACTTCCGTCACCAGGCGGCGCGACCACTCGTCGGCCTCGTTGAGGTACACGTTGTAGAGAGGGATGCCAATGCGCAGCGAGCCGATCACCTTGACCTGCTCGTCTGGCGGAACGGAATCGCCGGCCTCTTGAGCCGCGGCCTCGACCAACGGCTCGGGCAAGGCCTCAACGGGCTCGGGATCTGGCGATGCGTCGAAACTGAAGCCGTCCAGCTCGATGGCGGGTTCGCTCGCCGGTGCAGTCGTTTGCGCGGCAGGCTCCGGCTGGACATCGGCAGGCGGTGCTTCTTCGGCGGCGCCCGAAACGGCTGAGAGACTGGCGAAATCAATGCCGTCGATTTCCACCGGGGCAGCCATCAACGCTGCGGGTGCGCTCGCAGCCGCAGCCGCAGCCGCAGCCGCAGCCGGCACTGGATCATGCACAGGAACCACGTCGAAATCGAAATCCGGCTCGAGATCGGCCATCGGCTCAGCCGGTTGCGCCACCTCCACATCGCCCATGTCGAACGAGAAGGAGTCTTCCAGCGAAGTCGCTGGCGCGGCCGCCACCGGTTCGGGTGCGGTAACCTCAGGCACGGCAGGAGGCTCGGGCAGCTCGAAGGTAGGAACGGACGCGATCACGGGCTCGGTGATCGCCTGCACTTCAGGAACCGCAGGCGCCTCGAATTCCGGCAGGTCAAAGGACGGCACATCGGCCGCTTCAGGCGCCGCGGTGACTGGCGCGGCAGGCGCAGCGTCGGGGAGCACCAGCGGCACCAGACGCAAGTCCGTGCGCATTGCGTCGGCGGGGCCGCGGAACATCGAGGCCTTCCACCCACCATCGGTGTTTGCCGCGATGTCTTCCACCCAGCGCCCAAATCCATTCATGGATTCAGCCGACAGCACCCGCAGGTCCTCGTTGAATGGCTTCTGGTCGGCCAGCCATGTGTTGAACACCTGCTCCAAGGACCAGGCCGCTTCGCCGAATTCGGTCAGCCCCACCATGCGGGAGCTGCCCTTGAGCGTGTGGAAGGCGCGCCGCAACGTCGTCATCTCGCCCAGGTCGGCCGGATTGGCCGCCAGCGAAGCGATGGCTGCATTGCCGGTCTGCACCACCTCCCGCGCTTCCTCCAGGAAGATGTCGCGCAGGTCGTCTTCCTCGAAATCGTCGTCCGATGCCGCGGGCGCGGCGACCGGCACCGGCGCCTGGACCGACGCGGCCAGCTGCGTCAATGCCTGCGATGCCGCGCCGGCATCGTGGCCGGCCACAGCGGCAGAGGCTTCGCGTGCGCTGTGCGCCAGGCCTGACTGCTCGGCCAGCACCGCGTGGGCAGCAATGGCATCGAGCTTGGCCGACAGGTTCTCGTCGCTGCCACCCTGCGCTTCGCTGACGACGGAGCGCACTTCCTGCGACAGCTTGCTGTCGCTGAAATCAGCCGGTGCGGCTGCCTCGTCCGAGCCCTGGGTGGAACGCCCCATGAGCGGGCGCAGTTCGCCCTGCTCGTCGTCATAGACAAACAGCTTCTTGGCCAGCGAGGGCTGGTAGTTCAGCATGTCGATGAGGAAACCCAGGGCGCCCAGGTTGTTGCCGAGCTTGTCGAAGGTGCCCGCGGCACGCGCACGCTCCTCGTCGATTTCAGTGACCAGCATCTGCTCGACGCTGTCGCGCATGCGAAGCACCGCCTGCGAAGCCTGGTCAAGGCCGAGCACGGACAGAACACCGCGCATCTGCGAAAGGTGCCCGGGCGCGTCAGCGAGCGGAGCCTTGTCCTTCGGATTGCGGAAGAAGTTGTCCAGCAGCTTTTCGAGTTCGCTCAGCGTGGAGCGCAATTCACCCACCACGCTACCCATGGTCTGGCGGTCGCTCACCCGGCGGTAAAGCTCCTCCATCCAGGTTTCCAGCGGCTCGGGCTCGCCGCCCTGGCGCACGCGCTCCAGGCGGTCTGCCAACCGGGACGTGCGTACTGCAAGCTGGGTGTCGGAAGGGTCGAGGTCATCGAAAGCCGCTTCCAGGTACAGCACGGCGGTGGCGACTTCCATCGCGAGTTCGGGACCCGGGGCCTGGCCGGAACGCACGCTGGCGTCCACCGCATTCATCAGCGCCCGGGCCAGCGGCCCGCTTTGCGGATGCAGCTTGACCAGTGAATCGGACACGAGGTTGAACTGGTCGTTGACGCCCTTGAGCTTGTTGGCGTCACCGCCCGACAGTGCGGACCAGGTTTCCTTGGCCGCGACAATGCGCTTGCGCGCCTGTGCCAGCAGAACGGGATCGAACCGGCCGTACTGGCTGGTCTGGTAGTCGACCGGCTTGAAGCGGGCCAGGCTGTACGCCGTACGCACGGCCGACAGCATGGGCGCATCTGACGCTCGTACAGGCACAGCCTGCGAGCAGAAGAACACCAGGTCCTGGGCCAGCCGGTCGGACACGCCGAGCTCGCCCTTGGCCAGGGACGAATACTGCAACAGGATGCGCGAGGCCGCGCGCTTGACGTAGACGTCCGGCGGCAGCAGGCCGAGCGCCAACGCTTCGAAATACGCCGAGCTGATCTTCCAGAAAATGCGCGGCTGCCGCGCCGTCTGGTTCGCCGCGAAACTCTGGCTCAGGCCGGCAAGCGCATTGGCGGCCTGCGCGTCGGCAGTCTTGACCACCTTGAGCACAGCCTGGTCCAGCCTGGCCCGGCTGCCGATGTCATAGTTCGCCGCCTCGCCGGCAGGCGTCTCCGGCTCAAGCCAGCGCCAGTCCTGCGGCCACAGGTCGGCCGGGTGGATGCGGTCGGCGCCCGCCAGCTCCTGCACGTCACGGTACTGGGGAAAGAGGGCAACCGCAGAAACGGGCTTGCCCAGCAGAACGCCCTCAAGATATTCGGTCAGGGCGAAACCGGCCCGCTCGACCTTGGCGGCCGAGGCTTCACTGCACAGGTCCGGCCGCTCAATGAATTTCTGGACCGCGGCCTCCATGGAGCGCAGCATGTGGGCCGGCGCACCCAGCCCCACCATCTCAAGGGCCCCCACGGCCTGGTGCAGCTGCTGGCGGGCGATGCGCAACTGGCCGGCATCGACGGACGCCATGTCGGTGCCGCGGGCCATGCCGGCGTCGCGCACGAACCGGCGCAACGCGGCGGCAGACGTGTCGAGGGATTTGCGCAGTTCATCGAGCACCCAGGCCAGGGGGCCCAGGTCATTGACTGCCAGATCAAGGTCGTTTTCGTTGACTTGCATGAAGGCCTCTGGCTGGGGCTAGGACGGCAAAGGCAGAGACAGGATCAGGCGATCTTGAATCGTGACACCGACTGGCGCAGTTCCTCGGCCATGCGCGACAGCTCGCGCACCTGCTGGGCCGTTGAGCGCGTGCCTTCTCCCGTTTGTTCCGTCACCGCAAAAATGTGCTGGATGTTGCCGGCCACCACGTTGGCGGATTCGGCTTCCTTGGACGTGGAGTCCGAAATCTGCTCAATCAGGTCGGCGAGGCGGCGTGACACCTGGTCAATCTCGGTCAGTGCGGTACCGGCGCTGTCGGACAGTTTTGCCCCTTCCACCACACCCTGCGTGGAGCGCTCCATGGCGGCCACGGCGTCCTGTGTGTCGGTCTGAATGGCCTTCACCAGTGCCGAGATCTGCCGCGTCGCGTCTGCGGAGCGTTCGGCCAGCCGCTGCACTTCTTCGGCCACCACCGAGAAGCCCCGTCCGGCTTCGCCGGCTGAGGCCGCCTGGATGGCGGCGTTCAGTGCCAGCACGTTCGTCTGTTCGGTAATGTCGGAGATCAGCTCCGTGATTTCACCAATCTCCTGGGACGATTCGCCCAGCCGCTTGATCCGCTTGGAGGTTTCCTGGATCTGGTCCCGGATGGAGTTCATGCCGCCGATGGCGTTCTGCACGGCCTGAAGACCTGACTCTGCAGCCACGAGTGACTGGCGGGCCACCTGGGCTGACTCCTGCGCCTGGCCGGACACCTGGTTAATGCGGCCTGCCATGTCGAGCACCGACTGGCCGGTTTCGCGAATTTCGCGCAGCTGCTCTGTCGAGGCGGCCAGCAGTTCAGTAGACGTGGACTCCACCTGCGCCGTCGTCTGAGCCACCTTGGTAGCCGTGGACTGCACGCTGCCCACCAGCTGGCGCAATTCTTCCACCGTGTAGTTCACCGAGTCGGCGATGGCGCCCGTGATGTCCTCGGTCACCGTGGCTTCCTGTGTCAGGTCGCCTTCAGCCACTGTCTGCAATTCATTCATCAACCGCAAAATGGCTGCCTGGTTGGCGTCATTCACGCGCTTGGCTTCCTGCTCCTGCTGCTCCGCTTCCAGCCGCTGCTGTTCGGCAACCACCTGGCGCTTGCGGCTGTCCTGCAGCTGCACATAGGCAAGACCCACGGCGCAAAGAATAGCGAAGAGTGACGACACGGCCAGGGCCGTCAGCGCGCCGGCGCCCAGGCCGGTTTGTGACGACA
>CALRME020000284.1:0-4929 GCA_943369045.1 Sphingobacterium thalpophilum | reverse complement strand
CGCCGCGCACCCAGGCCAGCAGCGTGATCAGCCAAAGGTGGCGCCGCGCCAGCGGAGCCTGCGGGTCCAGGGTTTCGAGGATGCGGTTCAGGTCGAGCATGGCGCGGCCCGTGGAACGTTCAGGAAATGCTCAATGCAGCACGCGCGAGGTGCCGCCGGCGCTGTCGAGTTCGAAGGCAGGAATCTCCACGTCGAAGCGCTCGCCATCCTCTGCGACGAAGAAATAGCTGCCATGCATGCTGCCGGTGGCCGTGCGCAGCCGGCAGCCGCTGGTGTACTGGAAGGCCTCGCCCGGCTTGAGCAGCGGCTGGTGGCCCACAACGCCCAGGCCCTTGACCTCCTCGGTCTGGCCCTGCGCGTTGTCGATCAGCCAGTGGCGCGAAATCAGCTGTGCCGGCACTTCGCCGGTGTTGGTGATGGTGATGGTGTACGAGAAGCTGTAGAGCTCCTGCGCGGGTGCGGATTGCTCGGGAAGGAACTTGGGTTCCACGTCCACCCGGAACTGGTATTTGGCCATGGCGCATGGTAACTCCCCGGGTTTTGCGAAAATCCCCGGTATGAGCAAAACCTACCGCATCGCACCGTCCATTCTCTCGGCCGATTTCTCGCGCCTGGGCGAAGAACTGAAAAACGTCATCGCGGCGGGCGCCGACTGGATCCATTTCGACGTGATGGACAACCACTACGTGCCCAACCTGACCTTCGGCCCGATGATCTGCCAGGCGCTCAAGCCGCATGCGAAGAAGGCCGACGGCACGGCGGTGCCGATCGACGTGCACATGATGGTGCAGCCCGTTGACGCACTGGCCCAGGCTTTCGCCGACGCCGGCGCGGACCTCATCAGCTTCCACCCCGATGCGACGGCCCACGTGCACCGCAGTGTCCAGGCCATCAAGGCGCGCGGCTGCAAGGCCGGCCTGGTGTTCAATCCCGGCGCCCCCATGGACGTGCTGGACTGGATGATCGATGACATCGACCTGATCCTGATCATGAGTGTCAACCCCGGTTTCGGCGGACAGGGGTTCATCGATTCAGCCCTGCGCAAGATCGAGGAAGCGCGGCGCCGCATCGACGCCTGCGGCAAGGACATCCGGCTTGAAGTGGACGGCGGCATCAAGACGGACAATATCGCGCGCGTCGCGTCCGCCGGGGCCGATACCTTCGTGGCCGGCAGCGCGATCTTCGGCAAGCCCGACTACAAGGGCGTCATCGACCAGATGAGGACGGCCCTGCGCGCCTGAACCTGGCCGGCGCTGCACCGGGCAGCACCTTCTCGTTGTAGGCCTTGTCCATCACCGGCCCGCGGTCGGTGTCAACAAGCCCCCGCTTGACGTCCGCAGCCGCCTGCGAACCCACGGCGCGTTGCCCGGCGGTACGCTGTGTCTGGCTGTCCGACGACTCATCGTGCTCGTGCGGCAGGCGGGGCACCTGCTCCTGGACGCTGGTTTCGCCCTGCGACGGTGCGGTGCGCCCCTTGTCCTTTTCCGGCGGCCGCCTCCGGCTGGTCAGTCTGTTTTGCATGGATGGCTTCCTTCAGGTCGGGTTGACACGCGTTGCTTTCCATAGTGCCCCAGCCACGGCACGGCGGGCGTAGGACGGCGCCGCCCTTGGGACGCGTCGGAGTTGTCCTACCTTCACATCAGAAGCGCGCCGACGATCTGCGCCAGCACGCGGCTACGGCCGGCGTGGGCGGCACTGCCTAAGCTCATGCGCATGGCACGGGACCACTGATGCCGTGGCGCGCCGCAGCAAACGCAGCGCGCTTTCTTTTGATGCAGTACCCACCGCTTGCGGTGAAAGAGGAGAGACGCCGATGGCACAGTCCAAGCCGGATTCCCGCAAGCCCAAGGCGGGCGATGCGCAAGCCGCCAAGCAGAAACAGCTCGAAGGCTACACACAGGGACCGGAAAACCTGTTGACCACCAACCAGGGGGCGGTGATCCCCGACAACCACAACTCGCTCAAGGCGGGTCTGCGCGGGCCGACGCTGCTGGAAGACTTCATCCTGCGCGAGAAGATCACGCACTTTGACCATGAGCGCATTCCCGAGCGTGCCGTCCACGCCCGCGGAGCAGGGGCCCACGGCTACTTTGAGGTCTACAAGTCGCTGTCCGAATACACGCGGGCCGATTTCCTGCAGGAAGCGGGCGCCCGCACGCCGGTGTTCGTGCGCTTTTCCACTGTGGCCGGCCCGCGCGGCTCCGCCGACACGGTCCGTGACGTGCGCGGCTTTGCCGTCAAGTTCTATACCCGCGAAGGCAACTACGACCTGGTGGGCAACAACATCCCGGTGTTCTTCATCCAGGATGCGATGAAGTTCCCGGACCTGGTCCACGCGGTCAAGGGCGAGCCGCACCACGAGATGCCCACGGCCGCCAGCGCGCACGACACCTTCTGGGACTTCGCCTCGCTGATGCCCGAGACCACCCACATGCTGATGTGGGCGATGAGCGACCGCGCCATCCCGCGCAGCTACCGGATGATGGAGGGCTTTGGCGTGCACACGTTCCGGATGGTCAATGCCAAGGGCGTGTCGCACTTCGTCAAGTTCCACTGGAAGCCCAAGCTGGGCAAGCACGGCCTGGCCTGGGACGAGGCACAGAAGATCGCCGGAAAGGACGCCGACTTCCACCGCCGCGACCTGTGGGAAGCGATCGAGCAGGGCAACTTCCCCGAGTGGGAACTGGGCCTGCAGATCATTCCGCAGGACAAGGAAATGAGCCTGGGGTTTGACCTGCTGGACCCCACCAAGCTGATCCCCGAGGAAATGGTGCCGGTGCAGATCGTGGGCAAGATGGTGCTCAACCGCAACCCCGACAACTTCTTCGCCGAAACCGAGCAGGTGGCTTTTCACCCCGGCCACGTGGTGCCCGGCATCGATTTCAGCAACGACCCGCTGCTGCAGGGGCGCCTGTTCTCGTACACCGACACGCAGATCAGCCGGCTGGGCGGCGCCAACTTCCACGAGCTGCCGATCAACAAGGGCGTCTGCCCTTTCCACAACTTCCAGCGTGACGGCATGCACCGCCAGCTGATCGGCAAGGGCCGGGTGGCCTACGAGCCCAATTCGCTGGCGACAGGCTCGGACTTCCGCGTCGATGGCGGGCAGCAGGGATTCCAGAGCTATCCGGAAGAGCTGGAGCCGCCCAAGGTCCGGCGCCGCAGCCCTTCGTTTGACGACCACTTCACGCAGGCGGCACTGTTCTACAACAGCCAGAGCGCGGCGGAGAAGGACCACATCGTCGCGGCCTTCCAGTTCGAGCTGTCCAAGGTGGAGACCCCCGCTGTGCGCCAGCGCATGGTGGACAACCTCGCTCACGTGGATGCGAAGCTGGCCAAGCGCGTGGCTGACCCGCTGGGGATACAGCCGCCCAATGCCAAGGCGGCGGCCGGGCGTGCGGGCTTTCGCGACGTGCGGATCGAGCTGCCGATCGAAACTTCGCCGGCGCTGAGCATGGAGACGCCGCCCACGGGTGGCGGCATCCAGACGCGCAAGGTCGCGGTGCTGGTGGCCGACGGCGTGGAGACGGGCGCGCTGCGCGGCATCCAGCAGGCACTGACGGACGCGGGCGCGGCTTGCAAGATCGTCGCGCCTCACCTGGGTTTCGTGACCACGTCCTCAGGCCAGCAGCTGGCGGTGGACTTCACCATCGCCAATTGCCCGTCCATCATGTTCGACGCGGTGTTCGTGCCCGGAGGCGCGGCGAGCGCCCAGGCGCTGTCGCGCATGGGCGATGCGGTGCACTTCGTACTGGAGGCGTACAAGCATTGCAAGGCCATTTGCGTGGTGGCCGATGGCGCGCAACTGCTGCGCACACTGGGTGTGGCCGAGGCGGGCGGCCCGGCAATCCCCGGCGTGGTGGTGGGCAAGGGCGACATTCCATCGCGGCCGCAGATGGCGCAGGATTTCATCGCCGCAATTGCGAAACACCGGCACTGGACGCGCGCCAACGTGGACGCGGTCCCGGCCTGAAGCCGCAGGGCGCGGCGGCACAATGGCGGTTTGCCCATTGCCGCCGTGACCCAAGCCTTTCCCGATTTCACGCAGCTCGACGCTGCGATCGTCGACCTGGACGGAACCATGGTCGATACCCTGGGCGACTTTGCAGCCGCCCTGAACCTGATGCTCGCCGATCTGGGCAAGGGTGAGGTCGACCGTGCCGTGATCCAGCGCATGGTGGGCAAGGGTTCGGAGCATCTGATCCAGTCCGTGCTCTTGCATGTTGGCGCTGACGCGGCCCTGTACCCCAGGGGCTGGGAGTCCTACCAGAAGCACTACCTGGCCATCAACGGCCGGCACTCAGATGTGTATGCGGGGGTGTTGCCGGGCCTTGAGGCGCTCAAGGCCCGGGGCCTGAGTCTGGCCTGCCTGACCAACAAGCCCACGGCGTTCGCCCTGCCGCTGCTCAAGGCCAAGGGGCTGCAAGGCTACTTTGAACTTGTGTTCGGCGGCGATTCGTTTGAGCGCAAGAAGCCTGACCCGATGCCGCTGCTAAAGACCTGCGAGGCGCTGGGAACGCTGCCGGCGCGCACGCTGATGGTCGGCGATTCCAGCAACGACGCGCGGGCTGCCCGCGCCGCCGGCTGCCCTGTGCTGCTGGTGACCTACGGGTACAACCACGGCGAACCCGTTCGTGCAGTGGATGCGGACGGGTTTGTGGATTCGCTGGCCGAATTGGCAGCGCGGGCCGGTTAGCGCCGGGCCGCCCCAAGCTGACCGAAGCCCCCTCGGGGGGCAGCGACTACACGCAGTGAGGAGCGTGGGGGCCCATCAGGCCGCCTTGCCCAGAAGTGCGTCCTTGAGTTTCCAGTCGGCAGGGTTGGGGCCGAGCCAGATGCGCAGCAGCGCGTTGTAGAACTCGGGTTCCTTGAAGGGCTCGCCCTGGGGCTTGCCCTGCACGGTGATGATGGTGCCGGAGCCGGGCACCC
>CALRME020000283.1:0-4938 GCA_943369045.1 Sphingobacterium thalpophilum | reverse complement strand
ATTGCGGAATTTGCCGGCGCGGTAGGTGGCGATTTCGCGCGCACGGCGCTCGTCGGTCATCACCATGAATTCGTCGCCGGCCTGCGGCACTTCGGTCAGGCCCTGGATTTCAACCGGGATCGACGGACCCGCGGTCTTGATCGCCTTGCCGTTCTCGTCAAGCATGGCACGCACGCGGCCATAAGTCTGGCCGGCCAGCACCACGTCGCCTGCTTTGAGCGTGCCCGACTGCACCAGCACGGTGGCCACGGGGCCGCGGCCCTTGTCCAGCTGCGCTTCGATCACAAGGCCCTTGGCCATGGCTTCGACCGGTGCCTTGAGTTCCAGCACTTCGGCCTGCAGCAGCACCTGCTCGAGCAGCGCGTCGATGCCCTCGCCGGTCTTGGCTGACACGGGCACGAACGGCGACTCGCCGCCGTATTCTTCGGGCACCACTTCTTCGGCAACCAGTTCCTGCTTCACGCGGTCCGGGTTGGCATCGGGCTTGTCGATCTTGTTGATCGCAACCACGATGGGCACACCGGCTGCTTTCGCGTGCTTGATGGCTTCCCGGGTCTGCGGCATCACGCCGTCGTCGGCCGCCACCACCAGGATGACGATGTCGGTGGCCTTGGCGCCGCGGGCACGCATGGCGGTGAACGCCTCGTGGCCGGGGGTATCCAGGAAGGAGATCATCCCGCGCTCGGTTTCCACATGGTAGGCGCCTATGTGCTGGGTGATGCCGCCGGCTTCGCCCGACGCCACCTTGGCGCGGCGGATGTAGTCCAGCAGCGAGGTCTTGCCGTGGTCGACGTGGCCCATGACGGTGACAACCGGTGCGCGCGGCAACGATTCGCCATCGGCGGCTGCGGCGTCCTGGTCGGTGAAGGCTTCCGGATCGTCCAGTGCGGCGACCACGGCCTTGTGGCCCATTTCCTCGACCACGATCATGGCCGTGTCCTGGTCTAGCGGCTGGTTGATGGTGACCATCTGGCCCAGCTTCATCAGGTGCTTGATCACCTCCGAGGACTTCACCGCCATCTTGTGCGCCAGTTCGGCCACGGTGATGGTTTCGGGAACGTGCACTTCGATGACGCGCGCTTCGACCGGTGCCGATTGCGACTGGTCGTCGCGCTGGTCACGGTCGTTGCCGCGCTTGCCGCGCGGGCCGCCACGCCAGCTGTTGCGGCCAACACCGCCCGAGGCGTCGCCACGGGTCGGGATGGCCTTCTTCTTGGCCGGATCGCCCGCCCAGCTGGAGGACAGCTTGGCGGATTTGACTTCCTTGCCCGCGCCAGGCGCAGCGGGTGCAGCCGGGCCAGGGGCAGGACGGCCCGTGCCGGTACCGACGGCGGGCTTGTGCAGGGTGCCCTTGGCGCCAGGCTTGGCCGCATCGGCCTTGGCCACCGGCTTTTCCGGCGGCTTGTGCGCGACCAGCACCTTCTTGGGCGCTGACATCATCGAGCGGATGGCGGCGGCTTCGGCTTCGGCCTTGCGGCGGCGCTCACCCAGGTCGGCGGCGCGCGCGGCTTCCTCGTCGGCGCGGGCCTTCGATTCAGCGGCGGATTTCTCGCGGGCCTCTGCCTGCGCTGTGGCGCGGGCAGCGGCGGCGTCCACGGCCTCCTGGGTTGCTTCGGCCTTTTCGGTGCTGGCCTGCGCCTTTTTCTGTTCTTCGGTGGCGGCGTAGTTGGCAGCGCGCTCTTCGGCTTCGCGCTCCTTTTTCTCGGCTTCCTCGCGCAGGCGGCGTTTCTCGGCCAGGTCTTCTTCCTGCCGGCGGATCAGCTCAGCCTGGCGGCGGGCTTCTTCCTCGCGGCGCGACAGCTCCGCATCGTCCACGCTGGGCGCGGCCGGTGGCTGTTGCACCTCGGGTTCGGGCGCCTCGACCACCGCGGTGTCGCCGCCCTCGTCACGCTTGACGAAGGTACGCTTCTTTCGCACTTCCACCTGGATGGTGCGCGCCTTGCCGCTGGAGTCGGCCTGCTTGATCTCGCTGGTGGACTTCTTCACCAGGGTGATCTTCTTGCGCTCGGGCGAAGCCGTGCCATGGCTGGCCTGAAGGTAGCCAAGCAGCTTCTGCTTGTCGGCATCACTCAATGCGTCGGTGGCGGCCGATTTGGCCACGCCTGCGCTCTTGAGCTGCTCAAGCAGCGTATCGGTTGATTTCTTGAGTTCGTTTGCAAACTCGGCGACGGTCGTGTTGGACATGTGTGGTGTTGCCTTTCATGACCGTTACTCTTGAGAGGCGGTGGCACTGGTAAACCAGTGCTCGCGCGCCTTCATGATCAGGGTCTTGGCCTCGTCCGCAGACTGGCCGGTAATCTCGGTGAGCTCGTCCACGGCCAGATCGGCCAGGTCGTCGCGGGTATTCACGCCGGCTTCCACCAGCTGGGTAATGACTGCGGGGTCAAGGCCTTCGAGGTCGCGCAGGTCCTGCGAAACTTCCTCGACGCTTTCCTCGCGGACGATTTCCATGGTGAGCAGCGCATCCTTGGCACGGGTGCGCAGCTCGTTGACCGTGTCTTCGTCAAAGCTTTCGATCTCCAGCATTTCCTGGATGGGCACGTAGGCCACTTCCTCCAGGCTGGTGAAACCTTCGGCGAACAGGATGTCGGCGATCTCCTGGTCCACGTCCAGCTTTTCCATGAAGAGCTTGCGGATGGTGTCGGTTTCCTCGGCCTGCTTCTGCGCCGATTCGTTCGCGTCCATGATGTTGATCTTCCAGCCCGTCAGGTCGGAAGCCAGCCGCACGTTCTGCCCGCCGCGGCCGATGGCGATGGCAAGGTTTTCCTCGTCCACCACCACGTCCATCGCGTGCTTTTCCTCGTCAACGACGATGGAAGAAACATTGGCCGGCGCAAGGGCGCCGATCACGAACTGCGCCGGGTCCTCGGACCACAGCACGATGTCCACGCGCTCGCCGGCCAGCTCGTTGGTGACGGCATTGACGCGGGTGCCGCGCACGCCGACACAGGTGCCGATCGGGTCGACGCGCTTGTCATGCGAAAGCACGGCGATCTTGGCGCGGCTGCCCGGGTCGCGGGCGCAGCTCTTGATCTCCAGCAGGCCCTGCTCGATCTCGGGCACTTCCTGGCGGAACAGCTCGATCATGTATTCGGGGGCCGAGCGCGACAGGATGATGGGGGCGCCGCGCAGCGTCAGGTCCACTTCCATGATCATGGCCCGCACGCGGTCGCCGTTGCGCAGGTTTTCCTTGGGGATCATCTCGCCGCGGCGCAGGCGCCCTTCGACGCGGCCCGACTCCACAATGATGTCGCCCTTGTCCATGCGCTTGACCGTGCCCACGAAGATCTTGTCGCCGCGCGACATGAAGTCGTTGAGCAGCATCTCGCGCTCGGCGTCGCGGATCTTCTGCAGGATGACCTGCTTGGCCGCCATGGCGCCGATGCGGCCGATCGGCACTGACTCGACGCCCTCCTCGATATATTCGCCCTCTTCCACATCGGCGATGCGGTCACGGGCGTCCATCAGCATTTCTTCTGCATCAGGGTTCTGCAGGCCCGCGTCATCGGGCACCACCAGCCAGCGCCGGAAGGTTTCGTAGTCGCCGCTGTCGCGGTCGACAGCGACGCGGATGTCCACGTCGCCCGAGTAAAGCTTCTTGGTCGCCTGGGCCAGGGCCGACTCGACCGCGCCAAACACCACGTCGCGCTCGACGTTCTTCTCGCGCGAGATGGCTTCCACCAGCATCAACATTTCGCGATTCATTTCACGACTCTCCTGAAGCGGCCTTGCGGCCCTTGAAATCCACAATCGATGCCAGCCGCGCTTCTTTCAGCTCGTCCAGCGTAAAACCCAGTGCCTGCAGCGGCGCAGGCGCCCTCTTCTTGCTCACCTTCTGGCCTGGCTTGACTGCCGGCGCATCGCTCCACACGATCTGCCAGCCAGACTCAGCGCGCTCCAGCGTGCCGCGAAACTTCTTGCGGTTGGCGCTGACCTGCCCATCAGCGGCCGCGCCCATCGGCGCCTTCAGCGTGATGTCGATCACCTCGCCGGCAAAACGCTCGAAATCCTTCTCGCCCCGCAGCGGGCGGTCGATACCGGGCGAGGACACCTCGAGCCGCTTGTATTCGATCTCTTCCACTTCAAGCGCGAACTGCAGCTGGCGCGTGACCTTCTCGCAGTCCTCGACATTCACAAACTGTTCAACGCCCGGTTGCCAGGGCAGGTCAATCGTCACGCGCAGCAGGCCCCCGGCGGAGCGGTCTATCTCCACCAGGTCGTATCCAAGGCCTGTTACTGTCTGCTCGACGATGTCCTGTAGCGCCACTGTTTTCCGCAACTCCAAAAGCGATCGACCAAAAAAAACGGGCGGTGATTACCCGCCCGTTTGGTCGTGAAGCAAGGATTGTACCTCGTAAACCGTTGATTTGCAAGGGTTTAGCCGGAGGTCGCTTCCAGGCTCAGCCGTCCACTTTTCCCCTCAACAGCTTGACCTGGGACCGCAGCTTTTTTCCGTCAAGCCGGCGGATCTTCGAAGCCCGGGTCGGCTTGGTCGGCCGGCGCTGCCTGGGCGGCACTGCCACGCTGTCTACCAGTTCCTGCAGGCGGCCAAAGGCCTCGGCCCGGTTCATGTCCTGGCTCCGGTGCTGCTGGGCCTTGATGACCAGAACGCCGTCGCGGGTAATCCGCTGGTCGGCCAGGGCCAGCAGGCGCTCCTTGTGGTCCTCGGAAAGCGACGAGCGGGGGATGTCGAAACGCAGGTGGATGGCGCTGGAGACCTTGTTGACGTTCTGCCCGCCCGCGCCCTGGGCGCGCATGGCGGTCATCTCCACTTCAGTCTCGGGAATGGGCGTAGGCGTGGTGGCCATGGTTCAGGCAGCAGCGGCGACCAGCACGCGGGTGTACTCATGCGTGGGCGAATCGAGCACCTGCTCCACAGGCCCCGACTCCAGGATCTCGCCGTCCTTCATGACCATGACATCGTGGGCCATGGCGCGA
>CALRME020000282.1:0-4941 GCA_943369045.1 Sphingobacterium thalpophilum | reverse complement strand
AGCTGGCCAACGAGGCCAAGGTCAACACCATTCCGGGCTGGAACGAGGCCATCGAAACGGCGGAAGCCGCGGTGAAGATCGCCAAGGACATTGGCTACCCCGTGATGATCAAGGCATCGGCCGGCGGCGGCGGCAAGGGCCTGCGCGTGGCCTTCAACGACAAGGAAGCCTTCGAAGGCTTCACCAGCTGCCGCAACGAAGCCCGCAACAGTTTTGGCGACGACCGGGTCTTCATCGAGAAGTTCGTCGAGGAGCCGCGCCACATCGAAATCCAGGTGCTGGGCGACTCCCAAGGCAACTGCATCTACCTGAACGAGCGCGAGTGCTCCATCCAGCGCCGCCACCAGAAAGTCATCGAGGAGGCGCCGTCGCCCTTCATCAGCGACGCGACACGCAAGGCAATGGGCGAGCAGGCGGTGCAGCTGGCCAAAGCCGTGAAATACCAGAGCGCAGGCACCGTGGAGTTCGTGGTCGGCAAGGACCAGAGCTTCTACTTCCTGGAGATGAACACCCGGCTGCAGGTAGAGCACCCGGTCACGGAATGCATCACCGGCCTGGACCTGGTGGAGCTGATGATCCGCGTAGCGGCCGGCGAGGCCTTGCCGCTGGCGCAGAAGGACGTCAAGCGCGAAGGCTGGGCGATTGAATGCCGAATCAACGCCGAAGACCCTTTCCGCAACTTCCTGCCTTCCACCGGCCGGCTGGTGCGCTTCCAGCCGCCCAGGCAGAGCATGTGGGCCAGCGACACGGAGCACCTGCAGGGCGTGCGCGTGGACACCGGCGTGCAGGACGGCGGCGAGATCCCCATGTACTACGACTCCATGATCGCCAAGCTGATCGTGCACGGCAGCGACCGCAAGGACGCGATCGCCAAGATGCGCGAGGCGCTCAACGGCTTTGTGATCCGCGGCATCTCCAGCAACATCCCTTTCCAGGCGGCGCTGCTGGCGCACCCGAAGTTTGCCGCGGGCGACTACAACACCGGCTTCATCGCCGAGAACTACGCCGGCGGCTTCAAACCCTCGGACGTGACGCACGACGACCCGGACTTCCTGGCGGCGCTGGCGGCCTATGTGAACCGCCGCGCGCTGCAGCGCTCGGCCGGCATCAGCGGGCAACTCTCGGGCCATGAATTCAAGGTCGGCGAGAACTTCGTGGTGGTCGAACTGGGCGTGCAAGGCAAGACCACGCAACGGCCGGCGACGGTGAGTGACTTCCAGCAGAAGTCGGGCTCCAGCGTGGTCGAGACCAATGGCAAGCGATACGAGATCTGCAGCAGCCACTGGCACCTGGGCGGCACGCGCATCCGCGGCACCGCCAACGGCACGGCGTTCTCGGCGCAGGTCGAGCGCGGCGTGGGCAAGAACCCGCTGGCCGTCCGCATCACCCACAACGGAGCGACGCTGGACGCGATGGTGCTGTCGCCGCGCACCGCGCAACTGCATGCGCTGATGCCGTACAAGGCGCCACCCGACATGAGCCGCTATGTGCTCTCGCCCATGCCCGGCCTGCTGGTGGACGTGGCGGTCACGCCCGGCCAGAAGGTGCAGGCGGGCGAGCGCGTGGCCGTGATCGAGGCCATGAAGATGGAGAACGTCCTGTTCGCCATTGCCGATGGCGTGGTCGCCAAGGTGCTGGCGCAAAAGGGCGAATCGCTCACGGTGGACCAGCCCATCATGGAATTCGTCTGAGGAGGCACGCAGCATGGACATCACGCATTTCCAGGCCGCCCTGCAGGCCGAGGGCTACGAGGAGATCACCATCGTCGAGCGCCCCGTAGGCTACGCCATGGGCGACCACCGACATCCCTTCGACGCCTGCGCGCTCATCACGGCCGGCGAGATCACGCTGGTGGTCGGCGGCAAGGCGCAAACCTTCCATGAAGGCGAGCTCTTCCGGTTGCCTGCGGGGACGCCGCACGAGGAAAGTGCCGGGCCTGCGGGCTTTTCGTACCTGGTCGGCCGCAGGCGGGTGGCGGCATGAACTGGCCTTTTGACAAGGCTCACGGCCGGCCGTTCAAGGTTTTGGGCATTCAGCAGATCGCCATTGGCGGCCTGGACAAGCTGAAACTGCACAAGCTCTGGGTCGAGATGTTCGGCCTCACGGTCACCGGAACCTACAGGAGCGAGCGCGAGAACGTGGACGAAGACATCTGCGCCCTCGGCCGGGGCCCGTTCAAGGTCGAGGTTGACCTGATGCAGCCGGTGGACCCTGAGAAGAAGCCAGCAGTGCACGCGACGGCCCTGAACCACGTCGGCCTGTGGGTGGACGACCTGCCTGTGGCCATGGAGTGGCTTGCCGCGCAGGGCGTGCGCTTTGCGCCGGGCGGCATCCGGCGCGGCGCTGCGGGTTTCGACATCTGCTTCGTCCATCCCAAGGGCAATGAAGAATCGCCGATCTCCGGCGAAGGCGTGCTGATCGAGCTGGTGCAGGCGCCTCAGGCGGTGATCGCGGCTTTCGCGGCCTTGGCATCGCAACCGGGCTGAAGGCGGTCTGAGCGGCTGAAACAGCCGCAGGCGGGCAAGCATATTCGGCGCGGCTTGTGGGCCTTTTTCGGCCTGCAAGCAGCGTGGATACTGCTTATGGCATTTCGCGTGTTCTCACGCAGAATGGCGTTTTCGCAGTACCGCAACCGATGGACCAACTCCCCGAGCAGCTTCTGGCGCCCATTTCCGACATTGACGCTGGCGCCGGCGCCTCGGTGGTGCTGCGCGCGCAGGCAGCGCTGCTCTCCCACGCCTCGCTGACCGAAGCTGCCACCGCGCTGGCGGTCGAGCTGGCCCAGACGCTGCATTGCGGGCGGGCCAGCGTGGGCATGCGCGAGGGCGCGACGCTCGAAGTGGTGGGCAGCTCTCAGGGCGTCGAGGTCGATGGCCGGCTGGATGCCGCAGCCAGCATCTCTGCTGCCATGAACGAGTCGCTGGACCAGTCGTCCACCCTGTCGTTCCCTGCAGCGGACCCGGCTGTTTCGATGGTCACGATTTCCCACCAGCAGCTGGCCGCCAGCGGCGGCGGTGCGGCCTGTACCGTGCCGGTCAAGGGCACGGACAGCGTGGTGGGCGCGATCACGCTGGAGCGCGCCGCGGGCTTTTCGCCGGGCGAACTGGCCCTGCTGGAAGACGTGGCCAGCTTTGCGGGCCCGGTGCTGGAGATGAAGGCGCAGGCGCAACTGGCCTGGTGGCGCAGGGCCGGGCGCAGCATTCGCGGCAAGCTGTCCGCGCGCGGTAACGCCGGCTGGCGAGTGGCAACAGGAGCAGCCTTGGTACTTCTGGTCGCCGCCGTCACCGTGCCGCTGCGGTACCGGGTCAGTGCGCCGGCCCGGCTGGAAGGCTCGGTACAGCGCGCCATCGTGGCCTCGGCTGACGGCTACCTGCAGCAGGCCAATGTGCGCGCCGGCGACACGGTCAAGGAAGGCCAGGTGCTGGCCGAGATGGCCTCGCAGGACCTGCAGTTGGAGCGCCGCCGCCGCGAGAGCGAATTCAGCCAGCACGAGAACGCCTACCGCGCCGCGCTGGCACGCAACGACCGGGCCCAGATGGTCATCAGCCAGTCCAAGGCGGCCGAGGCGCAGGCCATGCTGTCGCTGTCGGACAGCCAGATCGAGAGGGCCCGCATCACTGCGCCCTTTGACGGCATCGTCATCAAGGGCGACCTGACGCAGACGCTGGGCGCACCGGTGCAGCGCGGCGAGGTGCTGCTGACACTCGCACCGAACGACAGCTTCCGCCTGATCGTGGAAGTGGACGAGGCCGACATCGGCGCCGTGCGCACCGGGCAGCCCGGCCAACTGGCGCTGGCGGCCGTGCCCGACCGGGCCTTGAGCTTCACCACCAGGCGCATCGTGCCCGTGGCCACCTCGGCCGAGGCGCGCAACTATTTCGAGGTCGAGGCTACGCTGGACGCGAAAGGCGCCAGCCTGCGGCCCGGCCTGTCGGGCGTGGCCCGCATTGATGCCGGCGACCGCACGCTGTGGTGGATGCTGACGCACCGCGTCTTCAACTGGCTGCGCCTGGGCATCTGGTCGGTAGGGTTGTAGCCGGTGGACGAGCCGCTCTTCAGCGCCTCCTGGTACCGCGTCGCCACGCTGCGCCCGCGGCTCGCCCAGCAGCTCAAGGTCGTGCGCCAGCCGGTGCGCGACCAGGTCTGGCATGTGCTGGTGGAAGCGGCTTCGGGCCGGCAGGTCCGGCTCAATCCCGTGGCCTGGGAGTTCGCCGGCCGCTGTGATGGCACGCAGACCGTGGCGCAACTGTGGGAACTGCTGCTGGCGCGCCTGGGCGAAGAAGCGCCCACGCAGGACGACATCCTGCGGCTGCTGGCCCAGCTCTACCGCAGCGGCATGGTGCAGTTCGACGCAGCGCCCCACTTGTCCATGCTGTTCGCCCAGCGGGCGCAGGAGGGCAGGGCACGCAAGCGCGGTTTCATCAACCCCATGCTGCTGCGCATGAAGCTGTTCGACCCGACGCGGGTGCTGGACCGGATCGAGCCTGTGGCGGGGCCGCTGTTCGGCCGCGCCGGGCTGGCGGTGTGGGCGCTGTTCGTGGCGTTGATGGCCATGGTCTGCCTGGTCAACTTCCCGCAGCTGCGTGCCGAGGCCGCGGCCCATGCCGCGTCGCCGCGCATGCTGGGCATCGCCTGGCTGTGCTACCCGGTGATCAAGGCCATCCACGAGTTCGGCCACGCGCTGGCGGTGCGGCGCTTTGGCGGCGCTGTGCACGAGATGGGCATCACGCTGCTGTTCCTCACACCCGCGCCTTATGTGGATGCGTCGGCTGCCAATTCGTTCGAGAAGCGCGGCGCGCGCATCGCGGTGAGCGCGGCCGGCATCATGGTGGAGCTGTTCCTGGCGGCACTCGCCGCTGTCATCTGGTTTGCTGTCGAGCCCGGCAAGGTGCGCGACGTGGCGTTTGCGGTCCTGCTGATCTGCTCGGTCTCCACCATCCT
>CALRME020000281.1:0-4942 GCA_943369045.1 Sphingobacterium thalpophilum | reverse complement strand
GGGGTGGAGCCGGTGAAGGTGATCTTGCGCACGATGGGGTGCGGGATCAGGTAGTTGGAGATTTCAGCCGGGTCGCCGTAGACCAGGCCCAGCACGCCGGGCGGCAGGCCCGCGTCCTGGAAGGCGCGGATCAGCGCGGCAGGGGCGGCCGGGGTTTCTTCCGGCGCCTTGACGATCATCGCGCAGCCAGTGGCCAGGGCGGCGGCCATCTTGCGCACCACCTGGTTGATCGGGAAGTTCCAGGGCGTGAACGCGGCGACGACGCCCACCGGGTCCTTGACCACCATCTGGCGCACGTTCAGGTTAAAGCGCGGGGGCACGATGCGGCCATAGACGCGCTGGCCCTCGTCGGCGAACCACTCGATGATGTCGGCGGCGGCCATGGCCTCGCCCTTGGCTTCGGCCATGGGCTTGCCCTGTTCCTGGGTCAGCACGGCGCCGATCTCGCCTGCACGCTCGCGCATCAGGGCTGCGGCCTTGCGCATGATCTTTGCCCGGTCCACGGCCGTGACGTCACGCCACTTTTCAAAGCCTGCCTGTGCGGCCGACAGCGCGCGGTCCAGATCGGCGATGCCGGCGTGGGCCACACGGCCGATTTCCTTGCCGGTGGCGGGGTTGAAGACAGCGAGGCTTTTGCCGCTGGCAGCGTCCTGCCATTCGCCGTTGATGAACAGTTGGGTATTGGGGTAGGCCATGCAGATCTCCTGAGGATGCGTTTTAGGTGCAGCCCTCCATTGTGCGACAGCCGCGCCGGACCTGCCCGGGGCGGGTCAAACCCGGCTTTTCGCGCCTCAGGGCAGGGCCGGACCAGCGCTTACCGAGAGCGCCTGCAGCCGCTTTCGAAGGGCCAGCACCGCGCCGTCCTTGCTCAACAGGACGCACTTGTGTGCCACGGCCAGGTCGATGAATTTCTGGTCGTCTGCGTCCCTGCAGGTGACGGGCGCCTTGGGCGGTACATCGACCAGCAGGGCGTAGCGGTCGAACCCGGCGAGCACGTCGGTGCTTGCGAGCCCATAGAACGCCAGCCGCGGCACGATCTGCGGATAGGCGAGCACACGCTCCAGCTCGTCGCGCATCGGTTGCGTAGCCAGCCATTTCAGCTCACCGGACCGCAGGCCCTCGCCCACAGGCACAGCCGCTGCATCCGCAAACACGAACACGTCCAGGACGATGTTGGTGTCAAGAACCAGTAGCCGGGGCATCCGTCTTGCGGGCCGAGCCCTTGACCATGTCGAACTTGAACAGGCGGCATTCGATGGGGCCGTTCCACATCGGCACGCGGCGCGATTCCTTCAGCCGCATCTTCGAGGGCAGCTTGAGGTCGGGAGTCAGCACCCACGCGGTCCAGCCGCTGTAGTTCTTCTTCCAGTGGGTCGCCAGCTGGCTGAAGAACTCGCCGCCGTCTTCGGTCTGCGCGGCCTCGCGTGCGCCAAAACGCGCCACGCCGGCCACACCGGCGGCGTCGATGCGCTCGCCGTAGGGCGGGTTGAGCAGCATCACCCCTGGCACTTCCGACGGCGGCATGCGCTGCAGGGCGTCGCCGCCGCGCAGCTGCACCACTTCGCCAACACCTGCACGTTCCGCGTTGCGCTGGGCGAAATCGACCATCCGGTGCGCAACATCACTGCCAAAAATGGCTGCGGAGGGCTCCCGCTGTGCTTCTACAGCTGCGTTTTTTATAGCATCCCAGACATGCCCCTGATACGGCAACATCTTCTCAAAGGCAAAGCGGCGCAGCTGGCCGGCCGCGATGTTGCAGGCGATCTGCGCTGCCTCGATGGCGATGGTGCCGCTGCCGCAGCACGGGTCGTACAAAGGCGTGGTCCCATCCCAGCCACTGGCGGCGATCATGGCGGCAGCCAGCGTTTCCTTCAGCGGCGCATCGCCCTTGTCCTCGCGCCAGCCGCGCTTGAACAGCGGCTCGCCCGAGGTGTCGATGTAGATGGTGGCCATGTCGGTGGTCAGGTGCGCGTAGATGCGCACGTCGGGCCACTGGGTGTCCACGTCGGGCCGCACGCCGCTCTTGTGGCGGAAGCGGTCGGCTACGGCATCCTTGACCTTGAGCGCCGCGAAATTCAGGCTCTTGAGCGGGCTGTGCTGCGAGGTCACCTCGATCTTGAAAGTCTGCTTCGTGGTGAACCAGATTTCCCAGGCCACGGCACTGGCGGCTTCATATATATCGTTTTCGTTGCGGTAAGGCGTGTACGACAGCTGCACCAGCACGCGCTGCGCCAGGCGGCTGTGCAGGTTGAGGAGCATGGCTTCGCGCCACGAGGCCCGCACCAGCACACCGCCCCGGCCAGTCACCAGGTCCTGGCCCTTGAGGCCAGTGATGCGGTTGACCTCGTCGGCCAGGTAGCCCTCGACGCCGGCGGCGCAGGGCAGGAAGAGTTGCAGCTGGTTCACAGCGCCTTTCGAAGGTTCGCAGGCGCAATTCTGAGCGCCTCGCGGTATTTGGCCACCGTGCGTCGCGCGCACTCGATGCCCTGCTCCTTGAGCATTTCGGAGATCTGGTTGTCCGACAGCGGCTTCTTCAGGCTCTCTGAGGCGACGAACTGTTTGATCAGCGCGCGCACCGCCGTGCTCGATGCATTGCCACCCGTCTCGGTGCCCAGCGCAGAACCGAAGAAGTATTTCAGCTCGAAGGTGCCGAACGGCGTGGACATGTACTTGGCCGTGGTCACGCGCGAGATGGTCGACTCGTGCAGGCCCAGCTCGTCGGCGATCTCGCGCAGCACCAGCGGACGCATGGCCAGCTCGCCATGGCTGAAGAAGTTCTTCTGCCGCTCGACGATGGCATTGGACACGCGCAGGATGGTGTCAAAGCGCTGCTGGATGTTCTTGATGAACCAGCGCGCTTCCTGCAGCCGCTGCTGCAGCGCCTGGTGGCCTTCGCCCTTGTGCGACTTGAGCGCGCTGGCGTAGATGTCGTGCACCCGCAGGCGCGGCATCACCTCTGCATTGAGCTGCACCCGGAAGCGCGCCTGGGCGCCGCGCCCGACCTTGGTCACCAGCACGTCGGGCACCACGATGTTGCGCTCCACATCCACAAAGCGCCGGCCGGGTTTGGGTTCGAGCCGCCCGATCAGGCCGATGGCGGCCTTGATTGCGGCATCGTTGTCGCCGCACAGCTGCGCCAGGCGCTTGACGTCCCGCCGTGCCAGCAGTTCCATGGGGTGTGCGCAGATGCGCAAGGCGGTGGCGCAGGCTTCCCCGCCGCGGCCTGCCTGCTGCATGGCCCTGAGCTGCAGCGACAGGCATTCGCCCAGCGAACGGGCTCCCACGCCTGCGGGCTCCAGGTGGTGCAGCAGCCCCAACGCCATGGTGAAGCGGCTGACCAGCTCCTCGCATTGCTCCGGGTCGTGCGGCGACAGGCCGGCGGCCAGTGACTCAAGCGATTCGTCCAGGTAACCGTCGTCGTTGAGCGACTCGATCAGAAAACGCAGCGCCGCCTGGTCCACCTCGTTGAGCCGCAGCGACAGGGCCTGGCGGTGCAGGTGCGCCTGCAGCGACTCCTGCTGGCGGGCCAGCTCGGTGGCGTCCATGTCCTCATCGCCGCCCAGGTTGTTCTTGCGCGCCGGGGCGTCGCCACCCCATTCACCGTCGTCGGGAACGACTTCGGTGCTGCCGTCGCCGTCCCAGGTGGGCTCTTCGGTCGACGTGACCTCGGCGGGCTCGGCTTCGGTGGGCGTGGCAACGCGCATGTCATCGGCCGGCACGTAGTCGGGCGCGGGCTCGAAGTCGCCGTCGTCCTCCCGCGCAGGCGTGTCGGCCTGCGCCACGCCGAATTCCTCGCGCGCGGCTTCTTCCTGCGTCATCTCAAGGAAAGGGTTGTCGTCGAGCATCTGCTCGACTTCCTGGCTGAGCTCGAGCGTGGACAGCTGCAGCAGCCGGATCGACTGCTGCAGTTGGGGCGTCAGCGCCAGGTGCTGGGAGACGCGGAGGGAAAGGCCCTGCTTCATGGCAATACCAAAGCGGGCTACATCCGGAAGTGTTCGCCGAGATACACGCGCCGGACGTCGGCGTTGTTCACGATTTCGGAAGGCGTGCCCTGGGCGAGCACATGGCCGTCGCTGATGATGTAGGCGTGGTCGCAGATGCCCAGCGTCTCGCGTACGTTGTGGTCGGTGATCAGCACGCCGATGCCGCGCGACTTCAGAAAACCGATGATGCGCTGGATCTCGATCACGGCGATCGGGTCGATGCCGGCAAAGGGCTCGTCCAGCAGGATGAAACGCGGCTGCGTCGCCAGGGCGCGGGCGATCTCCACCCGTCGCCGCTCGCCACCGGAGAGCGCTACCGCCGGCGAGTCGCGCAGGTGGTCCACCCGCAGGTCCTGCAAGAGCGTGGTCAGGCGCTTTTCGATCTCGGCGCGCGACACGGCCTTCTTGTCGGGGCCGCGCTGCAGTTCAAGCACGGCGCGCACGTTTTCCTCGACGCTGAGCTTGCGGAAGATCGACGCCTCCTGCGGCAGGTAGGACAGGCCCAGGCGCGAACGGCGGTGGATGGGCATGTGCTCGACCGACTGGCCGTCAATCGATATCTCGCCCGCATCGGCGCGTACCAGGCCGACGATCATGTAGAACGATGTGGTTTTTCCTGCGCCGTTTGGGCCCAGCAGGCCGACCACTTCGCCTTTTTGCACGGCGAGCGACACATCCTTGACCACCAGGCGGCTGCCATAGGACTTCTTGAGGTGCCGTGCTTCAAGGCGACTGCGCTGCCCGGATTCACCGGACACGCCGGCGGCACCGTCCACCGCCACAACAGCCGTCACTTGCGCTCCCCGCCCATGGTGGTGCTGGGTCGCAACTGGGCGGGTGGCGCCGCAGGAGCTGGCGCAGGCGTTGCCGGCGCGGCGCCGGGAGCGCCCTTGGGCGTCAGCACCGCACGGATGCGGCCGCCCGGCGCGGGTGCGCCGGCATTGCTGGTGTTGCCATCG
>CALRME020000280.1:0-4943 GCA_943369045.1 Sphingobacterium thalpophilum | reverse complement strand
CAGATTGCAACACGCTGGAGTCGTGTGCCATTCGTATGCTGAAGCCGTGCGGCCTACCGTCAAAAAGAATTGCAGGTAGTGCGATTCGAAACCGTAAGAGTCGTGGCGAACTGCTGTCGAGTTCCCCGCTACCCCGGGCAACAATCTGCGCGCTTTCAATATCTTGAACCTCAAGAGACAATCCTGCGCTTGGGTCTGCTCGAAGGATAGCCTGGCCTACCAATGATCCCCCTTCCAACTGAACATCACTTCGAACCAATGAAGGCTTTACCGCAGGTCTGAGAGCGGCTTGTCCAATGCAATGACTATCATTCAATGGTCGTACTTCAAGTTGATGGGGCAGGCCATCCATCAGAACTTCAGGTACGGCGAGTGTGAAACCATAGAATCCGTCTCCTTTCCCAGCCTCGAGAACGTCTTCACGGAAACTGTCTGCTGTGACGCGGGCCAAAGGCGTGCCATCAGCCAGCACCTCAACATCTACACGCTTTAGAAGACTCTTCCTGTCACAGGCCCAGCCGGTAATCCAGGTTGGCCCCCAGGAATCAACGTGTCCTTCATATTGAGGTACAGGTTCGGTGCCTTCATGCGTAGCTGCGCGTGGCGCGGGCTTCATTGCAGACTTGCCTGTTACCAGCGCATCGGAGCTGAGTCGTGTTTGTTTGGGAGTTGCTTTTTTAGTCATTGAATTGCCGCCGTTTTCAGTGTTCTTGTGCGTCGTCTAGAAAACCAGAATAAATTCGTAGTGAACTCATGCCTTGCCGAGTTTATGCAACTTGAGGGAATGCTCTTCCGGACGTATCCATTGTTGTCAAAGTCGTCCAATGCGTTCAATTTCTTCCTCCGATGGCCAATCTACCCGCCACACTCAGATCACGATCAGATACGCCGATAGTCGTCTTCAAATCGGACGATGTCGTCCTCGCCCAAATACGTACCTGATTGAACTTCTATCAGGTGCAAGGGCACTTTCCCTGGGTTTTCTAACCGGTGAAGCTGCCCCAACGGAATGTGGGTGGATTGGTTTTCGCCCAGCAAGGTTTCCTCATCGTTCATTGTGACTTTGGCTGTGCCGCTCACCACGATCCAGTGCTCTGCGCGATGGTGATGCATCTGTAGCGAGAGCTTCTTGCCTGGATTGACCATGATTCTCTTTACCTGAAAACGGGGCCCTTCGGCGATGCCTTCATACCAGCCCCACGGGCGGTACACGCGCCGATGCTCCAGGTGTTCGCGCCGTCCGCTTTCTCCAAGCTGGGCTACCACTTCCTTGATCTGCTGGGCTTTGTCTCTGTGCATCACAAGGACCGCGTCTGGCGTTTCAACCACTACGACGTTGTCGAGCCCAATCACTGCCACGAGCTTGCTCTGCGAATTCACATAGCTGTTGTGGGTATCGAGCAGCAGAGTGTCGCCTTGCGCTGCATTGCCTTTGGAGTCTTTGGGCGCGATTTGCCACAGTGAGTCCCAGGAACCGACGTCACTCCAGTCAAACTGTGCAGGTACGACTGCCGCCCTGGCCGTCGATTGCATCACCGCGTAATCAATCGATTCAGCGGGGCATGCGGCAAATTCAGCAGCTCCCGGGCGTACAAAGCCAAGATCGTCCTGACGTGCGTCCCATGCCAGAGTGACTGCCTTGAGGATGTCAGGGCGATGGGCTTGCAACTCCTCAAGGTATCGGCCGGCCGATACGACAAACATGCCGCTGTTCCAGAGATAGCCGCCGTCTGACAGATAGCGTTGGGCAGTGTTCGCGTCTGGCTTTTCCACGAAGGAATCGACTTTTGAGGCGCCCGCCGCTTCTGCCAGGGGCAGGCCCAACTTTATATAGCCGTAGCCGGTTTCGGGGCCCGTGGGCGGTATTCCGAAGGTGACGACGTAGCCGGCCTGGGCAGCCGTGATGGACGCGGCTACCGTTGCCGCAAAGCCTTGGGTATTTGTGATGACGTGGTCCGCGGCAAGTACCAGCATCAGCGCGTCAGGGCTGGTTTTGTGGAGGTGAAGCGCCGCAAGGGCGATGGCCGGCGCCGTATTTCGCCCGACGGGCTCCAGGCAGATGGCGGATGGCTCGTTCTGGATCTCCTGGCACTGGTCGCGGATGAGAAATCTGTGTTCCGCGTTGCACACCAGAAAGGGGCTTTGGGCTCCGGGAACGAGCGCCGCGCGCAGCAGTGTGTTCTGCAGCATGGTGCGGTCGCCCTCCAGCTGCAGAAGCTGTTTCGGATAGGCCGCTCGCGACAGGGGCCAGAGCCGCGAGCCAGTTCCGCCCGAAAGAACAACAGGAAATATCGGAACTTTCTGATTCATTTCGGCCTTTTGCTTCTGCGCGCGGATTTCAAACAGGGTGCCCAGCTTAATGGACGAGCTCTGCCGCCGCCATTTAACTTCACGAACCGGGCAAGGTAATTGCTTACATGTCCTTGTTTGATAAGGGTCAATTTGCGTGAAAAAATCCCACAAATTGGGGATGGCGCCTGACTTTCTCCTGACCTAGAATGTTACAAATACAGTAAATCTATCTCGAAACGATAGCGTAGTGGAGTACCGAAAATGGCCTCAGATTCCCTCTTTGGTGGTGGCGACGACGCAGGCGGCGACAGCGGCGGCGGCTTGCTCGACTCGAGCGATCGCGCGTTGCTCGACGCGCTGCTAGCCGACTTTGCCGGCGGCCCGGCCGTTGATTTCGACGGCGGCAAGCTGCTCAACGGCACTGGCCCTGGCGGCGAAAAGCAGGGTGCGCTCACCCCCGGCACCGGCGAGCTCGAAGGCCCGATCACCAATGGTGACATCACCATGGAGGTCGATATTCCCGCCGGCACGGGCCTGACCTTCTCCGGCAAGGACGGCCAGACGCCCGACGCGGCGGAAAGCTACCTCAACACGGCCATTGGCGGTTATTTCTCGCCCAATGTTGACCCCAATTCCGATGCCGGCCAGCAGCAGCAGTCGCTGACGGGCGCCGTGGACGACCTGCTCGGCTCGCTCGGCGGTGGCAAGGACGTTTCGGTCCGCCTGATCGACTTCCTGGGCAAGACCAGCCCCGGTTCGCTTCAGGCGGCGCAGACCAGCACGGTTTCGTTGCCTGCTGGCTCTGAAGACACCTTTTTCATCGTTGGTGGCGATTCGCCCCAGGCGGCGGGCGTGGCCCCCAATGAAGTGTTCTTCGACGCGGGCAGTTCCAAGGGCAAGCAGGTGTTTGCGCTCAACCTCACCAAGTTGGGGTCCACCAAGACGCTGGTGCTCAAGAACATCGAAGCTGCCCTTGTGGCCGGCCCCGGCAAGGTGCGCATCGACGGCGACAGCGGTGTTCGCGTCAACAGCGACAACTCGGCGCAGAACATCTCCGGCGGCGGCGGCAACGACACGCTGGTGGGTGGCGGCAACGACACGCTCACCGGCGGAGCGGGCGCTGACATCTTTGCCTTTACCTCCTCGGCCAAGGGCAAGTACACCATCACCGACTTCAACAAGGCCACCGACCAGCTGGCGGTCAAGATCACGGGCGTGACCAACTTTGCGCAGCTGCAGGCAGCGGTCACCAAGATGACGCTCGGCAACGGGCAGGTGACGTACGACATCGGGCCTGACCTGTCCGTTACCCTTGTGGGCGTGACGCCGCTGGACATCACCAGCGGGCTGGTGAAGTTCACGTTCTGACGGGGCCCCGCCTTTCCCCGCTGGCCGTCGAACACGGCTTTGCCTGGGGCTGGGCGGTGGGCCCGGGCAGTGCCCCGGGTTCTTCGCCCGTTCCGGTGCATCTCTACGCCGACGGGCACCACATTGCAACCGAATACACCGGCCTGGTGCTTCCAGGCCGGTTTCATCGCGTCTGCGGCCGGCCGCCTGGGCCCGGCGCGGGCTTCTCGTTCGCGCTGCCGGCCCACTTGCTCGACGGCTTTGCGCATGACCTGCATGCGGCCTTGCCCTCGGCCGCCACCGGAGGCATCCACGGCAGCGTGCTTGCGTTCAGGAGCGGCGCGGTGTGCGGCCAGGTGCGCCAGCAGGGGCGGCAGTTCGTCGGGACCGTCTGGTTCGAAGCCAGGCCACCGCGTGCGCAGAAGCTGCTGCTTGCCGACGGGCAGGGGCGCACCGTGCATTCGCTGGCGCTCAAGGTATCTGCCGTTGCCGACGAACAGGGCTTCCCCGCCGTTTTCACGGTGCCTTGCGATGCCGTGCCCGACGGCCTGCTTCATTTCTCTTGCGCCGGCCAGGCCTTGCGCGGCTCGCCGTGCGCACGGGCACAGAGCCTGGTGGGCGTGCTCGACGATGTGTCGCGCGGGCGCATCCGCGGCTGGGCGCTTGACGGCACCGATGTGGCCAACCCGCTGGAGCTGCTCTTGCGCATCGACGGCCAGGGCGCCGCATGGTTCCGCCCCAACGTGCGCCGCCACGACATCGGCAAGTACCTGGGCCTGCCTGAAGAAGCCGTGGGCCTGGCGGGCTTTGACCTGCCGGTGCCGCAGGCGCTTGCCGACGGTCGCCCGCACCGCGTTGAAGTGGTCTCCGCGCTGGACGGCCAGCCCCTGAAGAACGGCCGGCAGCTGGTGCAGCTGCCCCGGGTGGGCGTTGAATTGGCGCCTGCGCGTACGGGCCGCCGCCATGTTCCGGTGCGCAAGCCCGCCGGCCCGCCGCTGGTGTCGGTGGTCATCCTCAACCGCAATGGCGAAGCGCTGCTGCGCGCCTTTCTCGAAAGCTGGGAAAAGCACAACACCAGCGTGGCGGCCGAGATCATCGTGGTCGACCACGCCTCCATTGACGGCAGCCTGGCGCTGCTGCGGCAATGGCGCGGCCGGCTCGACCTGCATGTACTGGCGCTGGACCACAACGGCTCGTTCTCTGAATCGAGCAACCTGGGCGCACGCCATGCGCGCGGCCAGTTCCTGCTGTTCATGAACAACGACATCGTGTGGCTGCAGGACGCGCTGCCGCGCCTGCTGGAT
>CALRME020000279.1:0-4964 GCA_943369045.1 Sphingobacterium thalpophilum | reverse complement strand
GGCGCGGCGACCGGCGTGGCCGGCTTGCCGGCGGTCTTGCGGTAAGCCGCGGCCACCTTGTCCTGCGACTTGCAGAGCAGGAAGGTATCGACCTTGGCCTGCCACGCAGTTTTTGCGGCGGCTTCGGCGGCCTTGAGTTTGGCGGCGTCGTCCAGCACGGGGGCAGGAATCTTGGCCATGGCAAAGCCGCAGGCGGCCAGCAGGGCGGCGGGGATCAGCAGTTGCTTCATCAGTTTTCCTCTATGCAGGCCGGACGTTGTCGGTGTCCACGGCAGTGCCCGGCGGTACGCTGCGCTGGGCCGGGATCTTGCCGGCCTTGATGTCCTCGTACCAGTAGGCGTGGTGTTCCTTGGCCCATGCGTCGCCCACCCAGCCGCGGCGCATGGCCGTGTAGGCGCCCTTCATGCCGACGGTGCCGATATAGATGTGGCCGATGAAGACACACATCATCAAAACGGTGGAAACGTTGTGCACCATGTGGGCGACCTGCATGGTGGCCCGCTCGTAGATGAGGCCGGGGATGAGCTTGTCCAGCACCAGGCCGGAACCGACGACGAACACGCCAAGCAGCAGGACGCCGCCCCAGAACACCAGCTTCTCGCCGGCATTGAAGCGGTTCGACGGCGGCTCCTCGTTCGTGGATTTGCCCAGCAGGCCACCGCCCTTGAGCAACCACTTCAGGTCGCCCCGCTGCGGCCAGTTGTCACGCAGGAAAGTGAAAAATATCAGGGTCAGCGAAACGGCGAACAGCGGCCCTGCGAAGTTGTGCATCGTCTTGAGCACCCACGTCAGGCTGCCGAACAGCAAGCCGCCCATGATGGGCAAAAGGATGAATTTGCCAAAGGCCATGAACAGGCCCGAGATCGCCAGCACGCAGAAGGCGATGGCGTTGGACCAATGCGTGGCTCGCTCGAAGGGCGTGAACCGCTCGATGCGTTGCGTTCCTTCGCCCACGCCGGCGTGGCCCAGCTGGCCCCTTGTGAAATAGAAGATGGCCACCGCCAGCAGAACGATCACGATCAGAGCGCCGCCGTAGGGAATAAGCCAGTCGTTGCGCACCTGGCGCCAGGCTTCCCCGGCGTTGGTCAGGCGGGAGCCAGGGTACTGCACGAAGCCCTGGATCAGGTTGCCGGCCTCGGGCGCCTGGCTCTTGGGCAGACTCGTGTAGCCCTCCGCGCCGGCGCCGACAGCACGCCACATCGGGGCGTTGTTACCCGGCTGCACCTTGGCCCGCTCGCCGTTGCTCTGCTTCGCGTAATTGGGGTCCTTGTCGGCGTCGGGCTTGACCTCCGGCTTGACGTCGAAGATGTTCTGGCCCTGGATGCCACCGGTGGCGGCAGGAGCCGCAGGCTGGGCCTGTGCCGGCGGGGAAACCGGCTCGACCTGGAGCTTGTTCTGCGCCAGCGCAGACAAACTACAGGCCAGCGATGCAGTCAACAGCAATGCACGAAGCATGAAGGCTCCTGTCGTCAATTGACGCGGGTGTAGTCGTTCTGGTTCTGGGTGCGCGTTTTGAGCTGCTGCTCCCAGCTGGCCTTGTCGCCCTGCTTCCAGCCCTGCACCGAGTACGGAGTGCCGGTCCCCTGGAATGGGGCCGAATCGCCGCGCACGCCACCGGCGGTCTGCGGCTTTTCGGTACAGGCAACCAGCAGCAAGGCACCGGCAATAAGTGTCAGGGCGCGCATCATGACTTGGCTCCGCCCGGCTGGCCGGCCTGTTTGGAACCGTAGGCCGTGCCCCAGCCCCAGACTTCGGCGCCCTTGCCGCGCTTGAGGACCCGGTTACGGAAGATGTCCGCCACCACGTCGCCGTCGCCGGCGAGCAGGGCCTTGGTCGAGCACATCTCGGCGCAGGCCGGCAGCTTGCCTTCGGCCAGCCGGTTGCGGCCGTATTTCTCGAACTCGGCTTCGCTTCCGTTGGCCTCCGGGCCGCCTGCGCAGAAGGTGCACTTGTCCATCTTGCCCCGCACGCCGAAGGTGCCTGCCGTCGGAAACTGCGGCGCGCCGAAGGGACAGGCATAGCTGCAGTAGC
Source organism: Sphingobacterium thalpophilum (assembly GCA_943369045.1). GTDB lineage: Bacteria > Pseudomonadota > Gammaproteobacteria > Burkholderiales > Burkholderiaceae_C > Ramlibacter. The sequence continues at coordinate 2,933 of CALRME020000279.1, read as the reverse complement.
CGCAGCCGATGCAAACGTCCTTGTCATGCAGCACCACGCCTTCATCGGTGCGGTAGAAACAGTTGACCGGGCACACGGCCATGCAGGGTGCGTCGCTGCAGTGCATGCAGGCCACCGAGATGGACTTCTCGCCCGGAACCCCGTCGTTGAGCGTGACCACGCGGCGCCGGTTCACGCCCCAGGGAACTTCATGCTCGTTCTTGCAGGCAGTGACGCAGCCGTTGCATTCGATGCAGCGCTCGGCGTCGCAGACAAATTTCATTCTTGCCATGTTGTGCTCCTTATGCCGACGCGCGCTCGATGTTGCAGATCGTGGTTTTCGTCTCCTGCATCATCGTCACGCTGTCGTAGCCGTAGGTCGTGGCGGTGTTGACCGCTTCGCCGCGCACCACCGGCGCCGCGCCGTTGGGGTAGTAAGCCAGCATGTCCGCGCCCTGCCAGCGGCCGGAAAAATGGAACGGCATCCACACCGTGTCGGCGCCCACGCGTTCCGTCACCATCGCCTGCACATTCAGCCGCCCGCCCGTGGGGCTGTTGAGCCAGACGCGCTCGCCATTGCGGATGCCGCGCTCCGACGCCGTCTTGGGATGGATTTCGACGTACGCCTCCTGCTGCAGTTCCGCCAGCCACGGGTTGGAGCGCGTTTCCTCACCGCCGCCTTCGTATTCGACCAGCCGGCCGGAGGTAAGGATGAGCGGGAATTTCTCGTGCACCTTGTCAGCCAGGTTCTTCTGCTGGATGGTCTTGTACAGCGTGGGCGTGCGCCAGAACGCCTTCTTGTCGTCGTGCGTTGGGTACTTGGCCACCAGGTCGGGCCGCGTGCTGTACAGCGCCTCGCGGTGCTGCGGTATGCCGTCCGGGAAGTTCCACACCACAGCCCGCGCCTTCGCGTTGCCAAACACATGGCAGCCATGGTTCTGCATGACCACACGGATGATGCCGCCGGAGTTGTCGGTCTTCCAGTTCTTGCCTTCGGCCAGTGGCTTCTCGGCATCGGTGAGTTCGTCCCACCAGCCCAGCTTCTTCATCAGCACGTGGTCGAACTCGGGATAACCGGTCTGGATGTCGGCGCCCTTGGAGGCAGAGCCATCTTCCGCCAGCAGGTTGACGCCCCCGCGCTCCACGCCGAAGTTGGCGCGGAAGTTGCCGCCGCCCTCCATGACGTGCTTGCTGGTGTCGTACAGGTTGGGCGAACCGGGGTGCTTCAGTGCCGGCGTGCCCCAGCATGGCCAGGGCAGGCCGAAATAGTCGCCGGCGGTGTCGTAACCCGTGATCGGGTCCTTGCCACCTTTTGACTTGAGCGTCTTCACGTCGAACAGGTGCATGTTGCGCATGTGCGACTTCAGGCGCTCCGGGCTCTGTCCGGTGTAGCCGATGGTCCAGACGGAGCGGTTCACTTCGCGCAGGATCTCCTCGGGCATCGGTTCTTCCATGCCCTTGACCGTCTGCATCTTGTAGTTCTTGACCAGTTCCTTGCCAAAGCCGAGCTTGTCGGCCAGCTGGTACATGATCATGTGGTCGCTGCGCGACTCCCACAGCGGCTCGATCACCTTCTCGCGCCACTGGATCGAGCGGTTGGAGGCCGTGCAGGAGCCACTGGTTTCAAACTGCGTGGCGGCCGGCAGCAGGTACACGGCACGGTTGGGGTTGAGGTCTTCGGGTTTGCCGGGCATGGCCGCCATGGCCGCGGTGGCCGAGGGGTAGGGATCAACCACCACCAGCAGGTCCAGCTTGTCCATGGCCCGTTTCATTTCAAGGCCGCGGGTCTGGGAGTTGGGCGCATGGCCCCAGAACACCACGCCGCGCAGGTTCGGGTCCTGGTCCAGCATCTCGTTCTTTTCCATCACCCCGTCGATCCAGCGCGAGACGGTGATGCCCGGCTTGGTCATCATGCCGGCGTTGGCGAAGCGTCCCTTGATCCAGTCGTATTCCACGCCCCAGATCTTGGCGAAATGACGCCACGAGCCCTCGACGATGCCGTAGTAGCCGGGCAGCGAATCGGGGTTGGGGCCAATATCGGTCGCGCCCTGCACGTTGTCGTGGCCACGGAAGATGTTGGCGCCTCCGCCGGAGACGCCAACATTGCCCAGCGCCAGCTGCACGATGCAGGACGCGCGCACTATGGCGTTGCCGATGCTGTGCTGGGTCTGCCCCATGCACCACACCAGCGTCGAGGGCCGGTTCATGGCCATCATCTGCGCGGCCTTGAAGACCGTGGCCTCCGGCACGCCACAGGCTTCCTCGACCTTGTCAGGCGTCCACTTCGTCATGACGTCCTTCTTGACGTCTTCCATGCCGTAGACCCGGTCGTTGATGTACTTCTTGTCTTCCCAGCCGTTCTTGAAGATGTGGTACAGCATGCCGAAGAGGAACGGGATGTCCGAGCCGGAGCGGATGCGGATGTACTCGTCGGCTTTGGCAGCGGTGCGCGTGAAGCGCGGGTCCACAACGATCATCTTGCAGCCGTTCTCCTTGGAGTGCAGCATGTGCAGCAGGCTGACCGGGTGCGCCTCGGCGGCGTTGGAGCCGATGTACAACGCGCACTTGCTGTTCTGCATGTCGTTGTACGAATTGGTCATCGCGCCGTAGCCCCAGGTGTTGGCAACGCCGGCAACGGTGGTGGAATGGCAGATGCGGGCCTGGTGGTCGCAGTTGTTGCTGCCCCAGTAGCTCACGAACTTGCGCAGCAGGTAGGCCTGCTCGTTGTTGTGCTTGGACGAGCCCACCCAGTACAGCGAATCGGGGCCGCTGGCCTTGCGCAGTTCCAGCATGCGGGCACTGATCTCGTTGAGCGCGGTGTCCCAGCTGATGCGCTCGTACTTGCCGTTGACCAGCTTCATGGGGTAGCGCAGGCGGAATTCGCCATGGCCGTGCTCGCGCAGGGCCGCCCCCTTGGCGCAGTGGGCGCCCAGGTTGATGGGCGAATCGAACAC
>CALRME020000278.1:0-4967 GCA_943369045.1 Sphingobacterium thalpophilum | reverse complement strand
GCTGTGGGGGTGGAATGGCAGTCCACGCAGGCGTAGCCCTGGTTGCCCAGTGGCCGCGTCCATAAGGTGGCGCCGCGTGTGGCCGAGGGGCCGGCGGGCACGGGTGTTACCACGCAGCTGGCCGGGAACACGTTGCAGGCAAACCCGGTGCGCGTGCCGACCAGCAGCAGCCCGCCGCCCGCCACGGGACCCAGGATGTAGACGTTGTCGCCGTCGACGCCAAGGTAGTTGCCCGTGCCGTACGCGCGGTACAGATAGGGCGCAAGCACCTGGCTGGCCTGGTGGCCCGGGAAGAACTGGGGGTAGGCGCCTTCAGCCCAATCCATCAACTGGTCGGGCGTTGGAATCTGGGCGGCTTGCGGTACCCGGGGCGCCCGTGCCGCGCTGGATGTCGTGTCCGCTTCAGTCACATCGCCGCCGCCACAGGCGGCGATCAGGAAAGTGGCGGCAGATGCGGCTAGATAATGAACCAATTTTGGGGCGTGCATGTCAGAGTCTTGTTTTGGCGGCCTGTCATGGTGACTTCGATATCGCCGCGAGGTTCAATGGTTTCGGTGAATATTCATCAAGGTGGAAGCAAAATGCGGTTATGGGCCTGCCTTGCCGGCTTGCTGGTGCTGGGGTGCACAGCGGCCCATGCCGTCGAACCTGGCCAGGGCGCCCCGGGTTTTGAATTGCCGGCAACGCAGGGCATGGCCCGACTGGCCGACTACAAGGGCAAGACGGTCTATCTTGATTTCTGGGCATCGTGGTGCGGTCCCTGCAAGCAGTCATTTCCGTGGATGAACGAGATGCACGCGCGCTACAAGGGCAGCGGCCTGCGCGTGCTGGGGATTAACGTAGATGGCAAGGCATCGGATGCAAAGCTGTTCCTCGAGCGCAACCCCGCCAGTTTTGACCTGGCGTTTGACGCCAGCGGCGCGATGCCGCGCAGCTATGGCGTCAAGGCCATGCCCACCTCGGTGCTGATCGGCCCTACGGGCACGGTGCTCGCGGTGCACCGGGGCTTTTCCAATGAAGACCGCGCCGGGCTGGAGCGCACGATCCGTCAGGCGCTGGGCCTGCAAGGGGAACGGCCATGAGACTTCGCAGCCTCGTGGCGCTGCTGGCGCTGAACACCGCCCTTGGCGGTTGCGCCAATACCGGCGAAGTCCAGGCCTGGGAAAAAGGCAACCTGGCCAAGCCCGGCATGCGCTTTGACGCCGACCCGCTGGATGCCCGCTTTACCCAGCATATCTACACCAGCAAGGAAAACGCCAGCGGCGGTGCCGGTGTTGGCGGGGGCGGCTGTGGCTGCAACTAGTCAAGGCAGGGGCATACTGGCAGCGACCCTGCTTCTGCCCGGTCTTGCAGCCGTGTCGGGCGCACGCGCCGAGGCGCCACCTGAGCAGGGCGTGCTGGCCTTCAAGTACGGCTACTACCAGGACGGACAGCCGGGCTGGGACCGCATCCGTGTCAATTCGCCGCAGTTCTACCTGCTCGCGCCGATTGCGGGCAAGTGGGCCATTGAGGCCGCTCGCGCAGGCGACAGCGTTTCGGGCGCGACACCGCGCATGCATACGGCGCGCAGCGGCGCCACGCCGCGCATGACCGACCATCGCGACGGCACCGACGTCAAGGTCACCCGCTACCTTGACCGCGCAGCCGTCTCGGTGGGCGCGGCCTATTCCACCGAGAACGACTACACCTCGCGGGCCCAAAGCCTGGAGGTGCGCTGGTCCAGCGATGACAACAACCGCACCTGGTCGATCGGCGCGAGCCGGTCGCGCGACCTGATCGACAACAGCGCGCTGGGCGGCATTGCAGTGGACCAGCGCCGGCGCACCAGCGAGGCCATCGTGGGCGTCACGCAGGTGCTCACACCCAACGACATCGTGCAGGCGCAGTTCACCCGCTCGCGCGGCCGCGGCTACTACAGCGACCCATACAAGGACTTTGACCAGCGGCCCGCGTCGCGCAATGCCAGTATTGCGCTGCTGCGCTGGAACCACCACATTGACAGCCTCGGCGCGTCGGTGCGCAGCAGCTGGCGCTATTACACCGACAGCTTTGGCATCCGCTCGCACACGCTGGGCGCCGAATGGGTGCAACCCGCTGGCGCCTGGACCTTGACGCCCGCGCTGCGCTACTACACGCAAACGGCTGCGCGGTTCTACTTTGACCCGGTGGCCGATGCGCAAGGCCAGCCCAGCCCCTTGCTCACGCGCCGGTTTGCGGCACGGCTCACCGGCAACTACTCGGCCGACCAGCGCCTCGCATCGTTCGGCGCCGTGACCGCATCGGTGAAAGTGGCCTACGCGATCAATGCCGACACCAGCGTGGACCTCAAGCTCGAAGCCTACCGCCAGGCCGCCAGCCTCAAGCTGCAGGGCACGGGCAGCCCGCTGCTCGATCCGTTCCGGGCGCGCTTTGTGCAATTGGGCATCGAGCACCGGTTCTAGGGCAGGAACGCTCGATGGGTGCCTGGCGCTCGCTTCGCATGGCCTTCACGGCAATGGCTTCGCCCTGCGAGATCCTGCTCGATGGCCGCGACGAGCGCGTGCTGCGGCGCGCCGGCCAGGCGGCCATAGACGAGGTGCGCCGCATCGAGGCAAAGTACTCGCGCTACCAGCCGGGCAGTGTCGTCTCGCGCATCAACGCGGCCGCGGGAAATTCCGAAGGTGTCCCAGTCGATGAGGAAACCGCAGCCCTGCTGGTCTTTGCCGGCCGGCTCTGGCAGCAAAGCGGCGGCCTGTTCGACGTTACCTCGGGCGTGCTGCGCCGGGCCTGGGATTTCAGGCTGGGCCGCAAGCCGCAGCCCGGCCAGATCGAGGCGCTGCTGCCGCTGGTGGGCTGGGACAAGGTCCTGCAAGCGGACAGGAGTGTGCGGCTGGCACGTCCGGGAATGGAGCTGGACTTTGGCGGATTCGGCAAGGAATACGCGGCGGACCGTGCCGCCGCGGTGCTGCAGCAACACGGGCAGCAGCATGCGCTGGTGAACCTGGGCGGCGATATCCATGTGCTGGGCCCGCGCGGCCTGCCTCAGGTGGCAGGCCAGCCGTGGCAGCTTGCGGTGCAGCACCCGCGCCCGGAAGCCGGCAACCCGGACCAGTTACTGGCCAGCATCCCGGTCCTGCGCGGCGGCCTGGCCACCAGCGGCGACTACGAACGTTTTTTTGTGCAGGACGGCATGCGCTACTGTCACATACTCGATGCGCGCACCGGCTGGCCCGTGCAGGGCTGGCAGTCGGTCAGCGTGCTGGCGGCCAACACCACGGCGGCGGGTGCGCAGAGCACAATTGCCATGCTGCTCGGGCATCGCGCCCTGCAGTGGCTCGACGGCGAGGGCGCGGCCTGGCTGGCGGTGGGCCAGGACGGGCAAGTGCTCCAGCGCGGCATTGCACAGGCAAAATAGCGCCCGTAGGCAAAAAGAACGAGGGGCAAATCATGCGGCTGCTGCTGGTCGAAGACGATGTGATGGTGGCCAGCGGCATCAAGCTGGGGCTGACCGACGCCGGCTATGCGGTGGACTGGGTAGGCAGCGGCGAGCGCGCCGAGGAAGTGCTCAAGACCGAAGTGTTCGACGCTGCCATCATTGACCTGGGCCTGCCCAGCATGACGGGGCTTGAACTGACGCGGCGCCTGCGCCGGCCGGACGTTGCCAGCCACGCGATGCCGGTGCTCATCCTCACGGCCCGCGATGCACTGAGCGACCGTGTGCAGGGCCTGGACATGGGCGCCGACGACTACATGATCAAGCCCTTCGAACTGCCCGAGCTGCTGGCGCGCCTGCGCGCGCTGCTTCGCCGCTCGCAGGCCGCCACGTCCGCCGTGCTCAGCTTCGGCCCGATCGAGCTCGACACCGCCAACCGCCGCGCCAGCGCCGTGCGTGAAGGCCAGTCCACACCCATCGAGCTCGGCCCGCGCGAATGGACGGTGATGGAGTACCTGCTCATCAACGCACCCAAGCCCGCCAGCAAGGAAAAGCTGCTGCAGGCCTTGACCGGCTGGGACAAGGAGATCACGCCCAACGCGGTCGAGGTCTATATCTCCCGGCTGCGCGGCAAGCTCGAACCGCACGGCGTGGCCCTTCGGTCCATCCGCGGCTTCGGCTACCGGCTGGAGATGAATTCACCGGGCCCAGGCCCCGAGGCTTGAGCGCCTTGAGCGTCCCCGGGTCGTCCCAGGGTGCGAAGGCCCCCCCTGGGGGCGGCATGCTCACGGGCCTGCAGCGGCGGCTGCTCGTGATGCTGATCGCGCCACTGGTGCTGCTGGCACTGCTCAACGCCTGGTTCGACTACCGCTCCGCCGACAACGTGGCGCTGCGGCAGGACCAGCAACTGCTTGCATTGGTGCCCTTGCTGGCCGACTCGGTGATCGCCGAAGGGCTGCGGCGAACCGACCCGCCGGTGCTGCTGCTGGCGCCAGCGGTGGAGGAGTTCCTCAAGCAGAAGCCGGGGTTTTCCGCTTACGCCATCGCAGATGCCGATGGCAAGCTGCTGTCGGGGGAGCGCTGGCTGGCCGGCCTGCCGCCGACCACTTCCGAGCCGGAGTTCCACAGTGAAGAAAACGCCGGTGTCACCTGGCGCATCGTGCGCCAGCGCCAGCAGACGGTGCTGGGCGATGTGGTGATCGTGGTGGCCGATGGTTCCGATCCCCGGCAGCAGTGGGCCCGCTCCATCCTGCTCAAGGTGCTGGTGCCCAACCTGGTGCTGATTGCCGCCGCGGCGTTTGCTGTGAGCTGGGCCGTGCGCCGCGCCTTGCGGCCGCTGCTGGAACTCAAGGACGCGGTGGAGCGTCGCTCCCCGCGCGACCTCAATGCCATCAACGTCCATGCCTCGCCCGAGGAGGTGCGGCCGCTGGTCGAGTCACTCAACCGGCTGTTCGACCTGGTTAACGCCCAGGCCGAAAGCCAGCGCAGGTTCGTCGCCGACGCCGCGCACCAGCTGCGCACGCCGCTCGCCGGCTTGCAGGCGCAGGTGGAGGCC
>CALRME020000277.1:0-4972 GCA_943369045.1 Sphingobacterium thalpophilum | reverse complement strand
GCCGCGGGCCTGGCCTCCGATGCCGCGTACTGGTCCGCCATCCGCGCCCTGTACAAGGTGACGCCCGACATCATCAACCTGGAAAACGGCTACTGGGGCGTGATGATCGAGCCGGTTCGCCGTCACTACGTCGCGATGACCGACATGGTCAACCGCGACAACTCCTTCTATGCGCGCGGCGGCTTCGGCCGCGACATGGAGCCCACCCGTGTGGCACTGGCACAGTTCCTGGGCTGTGCGCCCGACGAGATCGCCTTCACCCGCGGCGCCACCGAGGCATTGCAATTGCTGATCAGCGGCTACAACAAGCTCAGGGCCGGCGACAGCGTGCTCTACGCGGACCTGGACTACGACTCCATGCAGTACGCGATGAACTGGCTCAAGGACCGGCGCGGCGTGGACGTGGTTCGCTTTGCCATCCCCGAGCCGGCGACGAAGGCCGCCGTGCTGCAAACCTACCGCGACGTGCTGGCGGCCAACCCGAAAGCGAAGCTGCTGCTGCTCACGCACCTGAGCCACCGCACGGGCCTGGTCATCCCCGTCGCCGAGATCGCTGCCATGGCCCGTGCGCGCGGCGTCGACGTCATCGTGGACGCCGCGCACTCGTGGGGCCAGATGGACTTCAAGGTCGGCGAACTGGGCGCCGACTTCGTGGGCTTTAACCTGCACAAGTGGATTGGCGCACCGCTGGGCGTGGGCTTCATGTACATCAAGAAAGCCCGCCTGCCCGACATCGACCGGGCCCTGGCGGACGAGGACTGGCCGGCCACCGACATCCGCTCGCGCACCCACACCGGCACCTACAACTTCGCAGCTTTCCTCTCGATCCTGCCGGCGCTCAAGTGGCACCAGCAGATCGGGCCAAAGGCCAAGGAAGTGCGGCTGCGTTACCTGCGCGACCGCTGGGTCAGCAAGGCACAGGGGGTCAAGGGGCTGGAGATTCTCACGCCCAACGAGCCCGGCATGTCGGCGGGCATCACCTCGTTCCGGCTGGCGGGCAAGACCTCGGCGGCCGACAACAACGCCATCGTGGCCGCCCTGCGGGACAAGCACGGCATCTTCACGGTGCGCCGGGGCGGCGTGGCCAGGGGGCAATGCGTTCGCGTGTCGCCCGCGCTCTACACCACCGAGGCCGACGTTGACAAGCTGGCGGCGGCACTGGCTGTGCTGGCCGGCCAGGCCTGAGCGGGGAATTCAGGCGCTCAGGTCGAAGCTCCTGATGCGTTCCATGGCCTCGGCCTCGCCCAGGTTCTTGATCATGGATTCAAAAATGCCCGAACGCAGTTTCACCAAATCGGTGTGCGTGGCGGCCAGGCGGATCTGTTCACGCATCAAGATGGTGGATCCGCCGGCGCAATCGGCCAGCAGGATCAGCGCATATCGCCGCAGCAATTCGGTGGGCAGGCCGCCAGAGTGAGCACTTTTGTTGTTATGGAAGTTCATCAAGAGGCACGCAGCGGCCCAAAGAGAAGGCTACAAGCCAGATTCGTGCCTGCTTCTGGTGCGTCCGTGGCGGCAAATGGGTGTGTGTGACCTAATGCCGCCCCAGTGGCACAGCTTATGCGTGCACCATGAGCATGCAACGCAAAGGGGACACGACCATGGCCCAAGCAGGAATTCTCGGCGTCCGCGACGCACATGACGCAACCGGAATCGGTGAAGGTGTCGCCGCCGCCTGGCGGCGCATGTGGGGCCGCAACGGCGACGATGGCGCCAAGCCGCATTCGTCCTGGACGTCCGGCGTCACTTACCGCGGCTACCTGGGCGTGGACAACGGCGCTTCCACCCTGTGGATGACCGAGGAGCAGGTCAAGGAAACCCAGGCCTTGCTGCGCATGGCCGCCGCCGCCGGCCGGCTGGGCGCCTGGGGCGTCGACCTGGCCGGCATGAAGTGGGTCTGGTCCGACGAGGTCAAGATCATCCACGAGGTGCCGGCCGACTACGAGCCCAACACCGAAGACGCACTGGGCTTCTACGCACCCGAGTCGCAGGAAGAGATGATGGCCTCGTTCGAGGCCTGTGCCCGCATGGGCACGCCCTTTGACCTGGAGCTGGAACTGATCACCGCCAAGGGCCGAAGTGTGTGGATACGCGCCATCGGCGAGGCCGAGCGCGACGCCGGCGGCAACGTGACCCATGTGCGCGGCGCCATCCAGGACATCAGCAAGTTCCGCGAAGTGACCGACGAGGCGCGCCGCACCGCCGAGCGCTTTACCCGCACGCTGGAAGGCCTGACCGACGGCGTGCTGCTGCTGGACCGCGAATGGTGCTTCATCTACCTCAACCCGGAGGCCGCGCGAATCCTTCGCCGTGACCGCGAGGAGCTGATCGGCCGCTGCCTGCTGACCGAGTTCCCGGAAACGGCTGCCGGCAAGTTCCTGGAGAAATGCGAAGTGGCCATCCGCGAGGGCACGTCCGTGGAATTCCAGAAGTTCTACCCGCCGCTGGGCATCTGGGTCTACATGAAGTGCACGCCTTCGGACATGGGCCTGACGTTTTCCATCCGCGACGACACCGAGCGCATCACCTCGCGCCGCAAGATCATGAACCTGCAGGCGCAGCTGGAAGCGAAGAAGGCGGCCTGAGGCCGATCAAGGCAGTGCTGTCGCCCTACAGCGCGCCTTCGCGCCGCAGCTGCCCGATCTGCTCCGCGTCGTAGCCCAGCCCCGCCAGGATGGCATCGGTGTGCTGGCCCAGCGCGGGAATGGCATCCATCCGAACCTCGGACGCGTCACGCGCGCCTGGCGGAAGCAACGCCGGGACAGGCCCCCCAGGCGAGGCCACGTCAACCCAGCGCTGGCGCGCTTTCAGTTGCGCGTGCGCCCACACCTGCGCCATGTCGTTGACCTGCGCGTTGGCGATGCCAGCGTCGTCGAGCCGCTGCGCCACCTGCTCCGCCGTGAGCCCGGCAAAGGCCTGCACGATCAGCGAGCGCAGTTCAGCGCGCGCCGCGCTGCGCCGGGTATTGGTGTTGAAGCGGACGTCGTCCGCCAGGGCCGGGTCCAGCAGGACTTCGCGGCAGAACGCCAGCCACTCGCGCTCGTTCTGCAAGCCCAGCATCAACGTCTTGCCATCCCCGGTGGGGAACGGGCCATACGGATAGATCGTGGCGTGGGCAGCGCCCGCGCGCGGCGGCGGCTGCGCGCCATCGAAGGCGTAGTACATGGGGTAGCCCATCCACTCAACCATGCTCTCGAGCATGGACACATCGATGCGCTTGCCGCGCCCGGTGCGCCCGCGTTCGATCAGTGCCGCCAGGATGTTGCTGTACGCGTACATGCCCGCCGCAATGTCGGCGATCGAGCAGCCCGCCTTGGCCGGCTCATCGGGGCTGCCGGTGATCGAGACAAAGCCGGACTCGCTCTGGATCAGCAGGTCATAGGCCTTTTTGTCGCGGTACGGCCCGGGCTGCTGTGGATCGTCGCCATAGCCTGAGATGTCGCAGACGATCAGCCCGGAAAATTTCGGCGACAGCGTTTCGTACGACAGCCCCATGCGCGCCGCGGCGCCTGGCGCCAGGTTCTGCACCAGCACGTCGGCCTGGGCCAACAGCTTGTCCAGCACCTCTGGCGCGCGCGCGTGCTTGAGGTCCAGTGTCAGGCTTTCCTTGGAGCGGTTGGTCCAGACAAAGTGCGAGGCAAGGCCGTGGACGCGATCATCGTAGGCACGGGCAAAGTCGCCCACACCAGGCCGCTCGACCTTGATGACGCGCGCGCCCTGGTCGGCGAGCTGGCGCGTGCAGAACGGCGCTGCAATCGCATGCTCAAGCGCGACGACGGTGATTCCTTCAAGAGGCAAGGGCATGTCGGGTAACTCCATGGCTGGGCTTTGCACACTTTGGCACAAGTCCTGGTGCCGGGTCCAACCGCATAATTGAACCGATGTCCGAAGCTCGCGCCCCCACCGCCACGCCGCAAGAGCCGCTGTGGCGCGTCTTCCTGAAGTTCCTGGGCCCCATGGTGGTGGCCAACATCCTGCAGGCGCTCTCGGGCACCATCAACAATGTGTTCGTCGGCCAGATGCTGGGTACGCAGGCACTGGCGGCCGTCTCGGGCATGTTTCCCATCGTGTTCTTCTTCATTGCCATGGTGATCGGCATAGGGGCCGGCTCCTCGGTGCTGATCGGCCAGGCCTGGGGTGCGCGCGAGCGGCACAAGGTCAAGGCCATCGCGGGTACGGCGCTGGCGCTGGGCCTGGGACTGGGCCTGCTGGTGGCGCTGTTTGGCGGCACCTTCACCGATGCGCTGCTGCGCGCTCTGGGCACACCGCCCGACGTGCTGCCGGTAGCCACCGGCTACGCGCGCATCATGATGCTGGCCATGCCGGGCCTGCTGGTGTTCATCCTGCTCACCCAGCTGATGCGCGGTGTGGGCGACACACTCACACCGCTTTACGCGCTCCTTCTGTCCACCGCCGTCTCCTGCGTGATGACGCCCGCCTTCATCCGCGGCTGGCTGGGCCTGCCGCAGCTGGGTGTGAGCAGCGCGGCCGTGGCCTCGATCATTTCCTTCATCACGGCGCTGGCCTTCCTGGCCTGGCACATGCGGCGCAGCAAGCACCCGCTGGCACCGGATGCCGAGCTGCTTCGCGCCTTGCGAATCGACCCGGCCATCCTGAAACTGGTCGTGAAGATCGGCCTGCCCACGGGTGTGCAGATGATCGTGATCTCGCTGGCCGAGATCGTGCTGCTGTCGCTGGTCAACGGCTTTGGCTCGGACGCTACTGCCGCTTATGGCGCGGTCAACCAGGTTGTCAACTACGTGCAGTTCCCGGCCCTGTCGATTGCGATCACCGCCTCCATCCTGGGCGCGCAGGCCATCGGCGCGGGCCGCAGCGAAGGGCTGCGCGCCATCGCACGCACCGGCCTGACGATGAACCTGGTGCTCACGGGCGCGCTGGTGGTTATCGGCTACCTGTTCTCGCGCCAGTTCATCGGCCTGTTCATCACCAGCGCCCACGTGATCGAACTGGC
>CALRME020000276.1:0-4993 GCA_943369045.1 Sphingobacterium thalpophilum | reverse complement strand
CCCGCAGGCGGCCGAGGGCCAGGGCATCAGCGTGGCGCGGGCGCGCACCGGCGCCATCGTGGCCGGCTCGGCGCTGATGGGAGTGGCCGGCAGCTTCCTGACGCTGGCCGCCTTCAACGCCTTTTTCTTCAACATGATCAACGGCCGCGGCTGGATCTGCGTGGCGCTGGTGGTGTTTGCCAGCTGGCGGCCCGGCAAGGCGCTGCTGGGCGCGCTGCTGTTCGCGTTTTTCGACGCCCTGCAGCTGCGCCTGCAGCAGCAGGGCGACGCCGCCCTGCCCTACCAGCTGTACCTGATGCTGCCCTACCTGCTGTCCATCGCCGCCCTGGTGCTGGTGGCGCGCAAGGCGGCGTATCCGCAGGCCTTGATGAAGCCCTACCGCAAGGGCGAGCGCTAGGCCGCCACGGCGGCAGGCGCAGGCCGCGGCAGCGCGCGGCGCATGTCGGCCAGCAATACTGGCTTGATCAGCACGTCGTCGAAGCCGCTCGCTTGCAGGGATTTGACCTCGTCGGGCATGGCATGGGCGGTGTAGCCAACCAGCCGCAAGTCACGGGTGTGCGTCTGCTCGCGCAGGATGGTCGCCAGCAAGTCGCCGCTGAAGCCGGGCATGCGCACGTCCACCAGCATGGCCTCGGGCAAGGTGTGTTCCAGGAACTTGAGCGCGGACTCTGCGCTTTCAAACATTTCGACGCTCCAGCCCAGGCGCTGGAGGTAGGCTTGCGCCAGGAGGCGGTTGCCTTCTATGTCGTCAACGACCATCACGAGGCCGGGTTGGGTGGGGATGGTCATGGCTGGCTTTCGGCCAGGCGTGCGCCCGGCAACTGGATACTGACGCTGGTGCCGCGCCCGGCTTCGGAAGTGACTTCAATGCTGCCGCCCAGCAGGCCCATCAGGTCCCGCGACAGCGACATGCCCAGGCCGGTGCCGGCCTCGTGCTGGTTGCCGGCGCCCTGGACGGTGGAAAAGCGGTCAAAGATGGTTGGCAGGGCCGTACTGGAGATACCGCAGCCCGTGTCCTGCACGGTGACGCGGAAGCAATCGACCTGCAGGTCCACGGCAATCTTCACCCCGCCATGCGAGGTGAACTTCACGGCATTGCTCAGCACGTTGTTGAGCACCTGCGTCAGCTTGGTGCCGTCGGTGGTGGCAAGAACACGGCCCGCAGGCAGCTTCATGTCCAGCTCGAGCGTGAGCCCCTTGCGCTCTGCGGCGCCGCGGTGCACGTCGGCCAGGTTGGTGACGGTTGCGCCCAGATCCACCTCGCTGCGCTCGACTTCCATGCGGCCGGCCTCGATCTTGGCCGTGTCGAGCAGCAGGTTCAGCAGCGTCAGCAGGTGGCGTCCGCTGCCGTGGATGAGGTCGGCGAAGCGGCCGTTGCCCGGGTCTTCGGGCATGTCGCGGATCATCTCCGAGAAGCCCAGGATGGAATTGAGCGGTGTGCGCAGCTCGTGCGATATGGAAGCGAGAAAGTTCGACTTCATGCGGTTGGCCTCGATCTCGCGTTCCTGGCCCTTGCGCAACTGCTCGATCAGGACATCCTGCTCGCGCAGGCGCCGCACGCGGGTGCGGGTGTAGAGCAGCATGTAAACCGACAGCACCGCGCCTATCCCCAGGCTCAGGCCCATTTCCTCGAGCGGCCAGGGCGCGACCTGACGGCTGACGGTGACCACCAGCGGATACGGCCCCACGCGGTGGAAGCCAAAAACCCGGTTCAACCCGTCGATCACGCTCGTGCCCACGAAACTACCCGATATGTTTCCCGCCACCCGGCCCCAAGCAGCCCAGCTCAGCATCGACTGGCCCCAGGTGATGCCGGTGCCGGCAAAGCGGGCCCGCACCTGGCCGTCGGTGCCTGCCACCACGATGGCGCCGCCGTCAGCGAAGGCGTCGACCGAATTGAAGTACTGCTGGAGCTTGAGCGGGTCGATGCTCGCCACCACCACGCCGGCAAAGTCCCCGCCAGAACCGTAGACCGGCCGCACCAGCTGCAGCGACATGCGTTTTGACACGCGCCCGATCACCGGGGCGCTCACGTGGAGCCGGTCGCCGGGGTCCTTCAGGAAGGCCTGGAAATGCGGCCGGTCGGCAATGCTCACGGTCTGCGCCATGGGCAGCGAGCTGGCCACGATCAGGCCAGTGGCGTCGGCGACGGCCACCTGCAGCAGCATCGGGGCCATCTGCCCGAATTCAGCGGTCAGCACGTCGTGGGGTGGCACCCCGCCCGAACGCACGAACGAATCGCGCGAATTGACCAGCATGCGGTCGGTGATCAGCACGTGCAGGCCCACGTATTCGGCGAAGCCCTTGGCGGTGGACGCCGTCAGCTCCTGCCGCTCGTTCGCATTCATGGCGCGGCGCTCCAGGCCCACAGCGACGATGATGGTCCAGAGAACCGCCAGCACGGCGACCGCCCCGAGCCACATCATGGCTTTTTCGCTCAGGCGGGACGGGCCGGGATTCCGGGAGATAAGGATTGGCGGGGTTTGGGCGATTTCCATGTTTATATTGATTTAAATGATTTGATGGAATTCTATGTTACATTGCGTAACTCGGAGACCCCATGAACATCTATATCGACCAAACCCGTGATTTATTGAGCGTCCCGGTCTTTAATCCGGAGCGCTTCGAATCGGTGACGCTAGGCGACGCCACTCTGCAGCACATGCTGCTGACGTCGTTCCTGCGCGAGGTGCCGGAGCTGGACGAGGCCCTGCACGAAGCCACCTTTGCCGGCGTGCAGCCCTTTGCCGACACCGTGCACCGGCTGCGCAGCAGCGTGCATTTCGTGGCCGGCGAACGCCTGGCGAAATTGCTGGTCCGCGTCGAGGCGATCGGCACCCGCGGGTCCACGCCGCAGCTGCGCGCACGCGCCTGCGAATGCATTGCGCGCGAGCTCAAGGCGCTGCGCGGCATACTTGTGCGCGTGAACGAATCCCTCCCTGCGCCCCATGTCCAAGCGTCCCGGCACTGATGCCCCCCACGTCACGGTCGGCGAAGCAGCCGACCTGCTGGGCTTTTCGCCCAGCACCATCCAGAAGCTGGCCGACGACGGCAGCCTGGACACCCTGCGCACGCCCGGCGGCCACCGGCGCATCGCCCGCGGCTCGCTGGAAAACTACCGCCAGCGCACCGGCGACACCGTCAGCGCGCCCCTGGGCGACGCCCCGGGGCGCCCATCGGTCCTGCTGGTGGACGACGACGACATCGCCCTGACCTACCTGCAACACCTGATCAGCACGCACTTCCCCGGCTTTGCGGTGTCCACGGCGAGGGACGGCATGGAGGCGGTGGTGCACCTCATGCAGGAAAAGCCTTCACTGGTGATCACCGACCTGGCCATGCCGCACGACGGCTTCCGGCTGGTTCACCTGCTGCGCGACCGGCCCCAGTTCCGCGACATCCGCGTGGTGGTGGTCTCGGCCCTGACGCCCACGCAGATCGCGGGCAAGGGTGGCCTGCCGCCCGACGTGGCCGTGTTTGCCAAGCCTCTGCCGGTGGAGCGCTTCCTGGGCTATATGGACGCATTCGTGCAGAACTGGCGGGCGCGCGCGGGCTGAGCTGCCCCGGGGCAAAATCAGCGGTACCGCTTCACAGGACACCGCATGCCCCGCCTCGCTCCCCTGCCGCCCGAGACCACACCCGAGCTCAAACCGCACTTCGACTTTTTTCTCTCGACCCTGGGCTTCACGCCCAACAGCGTGCTCACCATGCAGCGCAAGCCAAAGCTGGTGCAGGCCTTCGCGCAGCTCAATGGCGCGGTGATGGACCCGGCCGGCGAAGTCGACCTGGGCTTTCGCCGCCTGGTCGGCCATGTCGCCAGCAAGGCCGCGGGCTGCCTGTACTGCCAGGCCCACACGCTGCTGGGCGCGCAGAACTTCGGCGTCACCCCTGAGAAGCTGGCCGACGTCTGGAACTACGCCACCAGCCCGCTCTACAGCCCGCGTGAACGGGTGGCGCTGGACTTTGCGCTCGCCGCGGCGGCCCAGCCCAATGCCGTGACCGACGAGCTGTTTGCCGCGCTGCGAGAACACTGGAGCGAAGGCGAAGTCGTCGAACTGCTCGGCGTGGTGGCCATGTTCGGTTTCCTCAACCGCTGGAACGACACCATGGCCACCCCGCTGGAAGCCGTGCCCGACGCGGTGGCACGCAAGAGCGCCGGCGAGCGCGGCTGGTCGGCCGGAAAGCACGGGCGCTAGAGTCCGGGCTGGGCGCCGAAGAAGCCCACCACGCTGGCGATGCGGCCGTCCACGTCCAGCGTGAGCACGTCCAGCCCTTCCAGCACTGCCGCACCCTGCGTGTCGAGCAGGCGCCAGCCGTAGCGGGCGACGCCGTGATGCTCGTCAATCGCGGTGGTGCGCTCGAAGCGGTGACCGGGATAGTGCGAAAGCAAGGTGCCGCCCGCGTCGGCGATGGCCTGCACGCCGCGCGCCTCGAATGGCGGGTCGGCCAGGTGGCCCTGCAGGTTCCAGACGCTGCGCACAGCTTCGGTGCGGAGAGCGCCGTCGCTCTGGCAATAGGCGGCGAGCCAGGTGTCGACCAGGGTGGCCAGCGAGGTAGTGGGCATGACGTTTCCTTGCGCGTGTTGTTGGGATGAATCGATTCTTCCCAGCAACCCGCGCGGGGTCGATTACCCGGGTGGTCATGGCTTAGCATGGTGGCCATGCTCGACCTCCTCATCACCCACGCCACCCTCCCCGACGGCCGCAAGAACATGTCGGTGGCCGTGCAAAACGGCAAGATCACCGAGGTCACCGAAGGCCCCATCAACGGCGCCCAGGCGAAGGAAACGGTCGACGCCCAGGGCTACCTGCTGAGCCCGCCCTTTTGCGACCCGCACTTCCACATGGACGCGACGCTCAGCTACGGGCTGCCGCGGGTGAACGAAAGCGGCACGCTGCTGGAGGGCATCGCGCTGTGGGGCGAACTGAAGCCGCTGCTCAAAGCCGAGGACATGATTGCCCGCGCGTTGACCTACTGCGACTGGGCGGTGGCA